>OZ255711.1:0-177500 GCA_965276925.1 Hanamia sp. | reverse complement strand
ACAGGGCCCTGCAAAATCGAAAGATGACGTATAGAGCCTGATACCTGCCCGGTGCTGGAAGGTTAAGGAAGGATGTTCGGCGCAAGCCAAAGCTTCTGACTGAAGCCCCAGTAAACGGCGGCCGTAACTATAACGGTCCTAAGGTAGCGAAATTCCTTGTCGGGTAAGTTCCGACCTGCACGAATGGTCTAATGAGTTGTACACTGTCTCCTCCACGAGCCCGGTGAAATTGTAGTATCGGTGAAGATGCCGGTTACCCGTCACGGGACGGAAAGACCCCATGAACCTTCACTACAACTTTGCATTGATTTTGAATTTTTGATGTGTAGGATAGTTGGGACGCTATGAAGCTCTGTCGCCAGGCAGGGTGGAGCGGTTGTTGAAATACCAACCTTTAAACATTTAGAATCTAATCCCTAACGGGAAACAGTGCATGGTGGGTAGTTTGACTGGGGTGGTCGCCTCCTAAAAAGTAACGGAGGCTTGCAAAGGTTCCCTCAGTACGGTTGGTAATCGTACATAGAGCGTATTAGTATAAGGGAGCTTGACTGTGAGACAAACAAGTCGAGCAGGGGCGAAAGCCGGCTAAAGTGATCCGGTGGTTCTGTATGGAAGGGCCATCGCTCAAAGGATAAAAGGTACTCTGGGGATAACAGGCTGATCTCACCCAAGAGCTCATATCGACGGTGAGGTTTGGCACCTCGATGTCGGTTCGTCACATCCTGGGGCTGGAGAAGGTCCCAAGGGTTCGGCTGTTCGCCGATTAAAGTGGCACGTGAACTGGGTTCAGAACGTCGCAAGACAGTTCGGTCCCTATCTGTGATGGGCGTTAGAAAATTGTGTGGACATGACCTTAGTACGAGAGGACCGGGTCGTACGTACCGCTGGTGTATCTGTTGTGCCGCCAGGTGCAGTGCAGAGTAGCTATGTACGGATAGGATAAACGCTGAAAGCATCTAAGCGTGAAACCAACCACGAGATGAGTTTTCTTTTAAGGGTCGTCAAAGACTATGACGTTGATAGGTTACAGGTATAAAAGTGGTAACACTAAAGCCGAGTAATACTAATTGCCCGTAAGCTTTATTTTTTTATTATAATATTACAACTTTTTCTTTATGTTAATTTATTACCAGAAGCAAGTAGCAGGTAGCAAGTAAAAAAAGTCTGTTCTTTTAAATACTTGATACAAAATTCCTGATACTAATCTTCCGGAAACTTTTTATGGTGGTTTTTCCAAGGGTGTTCACCTCTTCCCATCCCGAACAGAGAAGTTAAGCCCCTTATGGCCGATGGTACTACACAACAATGTGGGAGAGTAGGTAGCTGCCATATTTATTTTAAAGCCTTTCAATTATGAAAGGCTTTTTTTATTGCACTAAATGCTTTTTTTATAAAAATATATTATTGGCCTTAAACAGTATTATATAAAAATAGTGACCTGTTATAAGTTGCATTGTCTTCGTTATTGTTATCCTTTATCTTTTTCATTTCCTTTTTCATTTCTTTCTGAGCTTTCTCAAGCTCTATCTGGGCTTTCTTCATTTCCTCCTGCATTCTCTCTATATTTTCCTTTTTCATCTTCATTGATTCATGAAATTCTTTACTGTTCATCTCTTTCTTAAGCTGCTTCATATTTTTTTCAATTTCGGTATTCATCTTTTTAAAATCAATATTTTTCAAAGCACTGTCAATTCTGATATTAACACTTTTCCAATCAACGTTTTTCAAAGATTCATTTACACTCTGTTGAATTTTTGCAAAATCTATTTGCTTTAAGGCGTGCTCTACCTGCATTTGAATTTTTTTTAAATCAATTTGATTTAAAGATTGCTGCACATCTTGCATTATTTTATTAAAATCTATAGATGCAAGCGCTTTATTTGCTTCGTCCATTGCCTTTTGGGTGTCTACTGTTATGTTTAATTTGCTATCGGGAACCGTATCAGAAAATGTAGTTGCAAAAGTAGTTGCCTTGGCAGACAAAGGACTATGAAATGCAGTGCAGCAAAGCACTATAGCAGATAATGTTATTACAAAAAAAAGCGTAGATAAAGATGCCAGTGTTGTTTTCATTTGTATATGTTTTAATGATTACGAAATATATCGTAGATCAAATATACGATGAAATTCGTAGTTTAATAATCTTTATATATTTTAAAGTTTCTTTAAATTATTTACCTATAGCTAATAAGTAATTTTTTATTAGGAATTTTATATCATATTTTATAAGATAATAGCTCATATTTTAAAAACTACTATGAAAAAAATATTTTTGTTTATCGTTATAACTACATCAATCTTTTCTATAGCAACTGCTCAACAGGACAGTGCTGTAACGAAAAGAAAATTTCAGAAAGACAGATTGTTTACCGGGGGAAGTGTTACAGCAAGCTTTTCAAACTATTATACCGTACTGGGCATTGCACCTCAGTTTGGATATACGTTAACGCATTGGGCAGATGCGGGCATCACTTTAAACTTTAATTACACATCGCAACGAGACTTTCAGATATACGGTGATAAGTTGAGGCAACCGGTGTATGGACCCGGGGCATTTGTAAGATTATTTCCTGTAAATTTTCTTTTTGCTACCGCACAATATGAATATAACTTTATCCATTTGAATTACATACCTGCAGAAGGAAGCGGTTATACCAATTATGAAAGAAATACAAATGCAAGCAGCCTTTTACTAGGCGGAGGATACGCAGGCGGCAGAAGCAGAATCAGCAATACGTACTATTATATTTCTATATCATGGGATGTGCTCGGTGACAAAAATTCCCCTTATATTGATGGCTATGGAAGAAGTACACCTGTTATTCGTGCCGGTTATAATATTGGCCTGTTCCAGGGAAGAAGAAGGTATGCGAAAAACGATTACTAAGTAACTGTTACCTTATAAGTGTAACGGTTCCTTTTTTAAAAATAGTTTTATTCTGGTAATCCACCCCTTCTGCTATCCATACATACACGTCAGCGTCTTGCGGCTTGCCTTTGTAAGTGCCATCCCAGCCAAAATTTTGCGCAGAGGTAGAGAAAATCAGCTGACCATCGCGGTTGAAAACTTTAAAGTATTTAATATATTTCATGCCAATGGGTATCGGCCGGAATATATCGTTGTGGCCATCACCGTTTGGAGTAAATGCATTAGGTACATATAACCCGGGAGCAACTTTGTAAACTGTTATGTTTATAGTATCGGTTGCTGAACAGCCTTCTGCACTGGTGACTTTTAAAACATATTGCTGATCGTTTGATAAAGATGCAACAGGATTCGCAATGTCGGGGTCACTAAGGCCAGTGGGCGGCGTCCATTTAAAAACTTCTGCACCGGTTCCATTTAATTGCAATGGTTGATTTACAACAACGCTTGTATCACGCGGCCCCGCATCGGCCACTATTTTTTCTACAATAATCAATATAGAATCGAACGCCGGTTTCGGACAACCAAGCACATCAGTAACGGCAACTGTGTATCGTATAGATGTTTGCGGCGTAGCAACCGGGTCTGCTATGTTAGCATTGTTTAAAAATATTGCAGGAGACCATAGATAGCCCACACCTCCCGAGGCATGTAGCTGGGCGCTTGATGGGTAACAAATAGTTGTATCATTACCTGCATTTGCCTTTGGATAAGGAACCACTCTAAATGTTACATCATCTGATGAGTTGCATTTACCGATGCTTGCCACTACATGAAAAGTTGTGGTAGATGGAGGCGCAGCCAATGGATTTTCAAGCGTATTATTATTTAGATAAGCTGCCGGACTCCACAAGAAATGCAATCCATTGCTCTGAGTATTTATCCTTGTGGAATCAGTCTGGCACACAGTAGAATCGTTACCTGCATTCAATGTAACTTTGTCTACCACATTTACTGTTACCATTTTAGTAGCGAAACATCCGGGGCTTTCAGTTAACGTGGCAGAATATGTAGTGGTTACTTTCGGGCTTACTAAAGGTGTAAAGCTGCTTGTATTGTTTATATTGTATGTCGGCGACCAAATAATGCTTCCGATACCGGTGGCCATTAATTGCAAGGTATCTATTGAGCAAATTAATGTATCGTCAGTTACCTTAAATATTGGCTTATCAATAATGGCAACTGTATCGGTTATTGTTTTAATACAACCCTTACTATTGCTTACCTGTAATTGCACCGGATAATTGCCCGTTACCGGATAAGTGTATACCGGATTTTGCTGGTTGGATGTATCGGCGGCAGTTGATGGGTCTGCGAAGAACCAATGCCAGGCACTTACATATCCATATTTAGATTTGGTGGTATCTGTAAAATGGATGGGGGTTTTTGCACAGGAACCTGTAGTTATGAAACCGGGAAAAAACCCCGGATATACTTTTCTTATTTGTGTGGCAGAGTCTGCACAAGCCTGTCCTGCGTTGATTACAAGTTTATAAACAAAGGTGCCAGTATCGGAATATATATGAGTAGGCGTTTGCAAAGTAGATGTATTGGAAGCGCCACTTGCTGTATCACCAAAATCCCAGTAATAAGTTTTGTTTTGAGATGAATTATTGCCATTAACGAAAGATACAGAAAATCCATCGCAGCTTACCGGTTGCGGATCCAGTTGCACACCTGCAAAATCACAGTCTGTTACGTTTACTATAAAATCTTTTCTATGCTCTGCTACAAACACTCCGTTTCTATAAGAATTAACTGAAACACACACTACGTATTTTCCAATTTCGGGAGCCGTGCCGCTGATAATGCCGGTGTTAGCATTAATAGTTGCTCCTAAACCGAGGGGGGCATTAAAATTATACCCGTTAATGTAAGTGACAGATCCATAAGGAGGAGGCGCAGGATTTACATTAGAAGAGTTTACAGCGGCACCCCCGTTAAAAGCAGGAGCAAATGAATATACTAACGAATCATTATCAGGATCAACGGCGTTGAATTTTAAAGTAAATTTTTTCTTTTGGCAAATGGCATCAACGCTTGTAGAAAACTCCGGAGAGTTATCAGCTATGGCAGGTATAGAACAGCTATAAGTAGATCCTGTACCGCCGCTTTGGCTGCTGCTATTGTTAAAAACATCTTCCAAAGGATGTACACGACAACATGTTTGGTAAGTGGCTATATAACCCTTGGTATTATTTGGCAGATCTATTGAAAAAGTATACGTAGCTACATGATAATTTAAACTGGGTGGATCGCTAATACAAGGGGGGAACGGATCAACGGCTACCATGCTTTCATCATTTTTATTTACATCAAAATATTGATTGCTAGAAGGATATTCATTTCCATTATCATTATTATAAATGCCGATAAAAACGTCATTAGGCATTTGTGCGCAGCCGCCTGGCTGCGATGCGCAATTCTGATCCCTGAATAATTTTAATGTAATTACATAATTTTTAGTATTAGGTGCAGTGCCAGGCCCGGTATAAGTATAAATCATTTCTCCGCCAACTATATGCGATGCTGCACACGGAAGCACTATAATAAACCACAGGCTTATGAGCAGGATCTTTTTCATTATTGCTATGCAATTTAACCTTTTACCCTGATATTTTTTAGCAGTAATTAGCTGGGTAAAGAATGAAATAAATGTTAAGAAATGCAAGCGTATTTATACTAAAATTGCAGATAGGAATTGCTGCAATATTATATTTGACGCAGCCTTCTCTTCCCATAAGCCCATGTGTGCGGAGTTTTGTAAAATATGAATATGAGATACAGAGGGCAGATAACATTGTTGTAAAGACGATTGTAAAGAAACTGCCTTATCATTTTTTCCAGTAACAAAAAGTACAGGGCTGGTAATGTTTTTCAAAACAGAAATACGATCCGGCCTTTGCATCATTGCATTATAATATTGTATCAAAGATTGAGGTGTATTTTTTTTATAAAGATTAATGAAATCTTCTATCATTTCAGAGCTTTCGTCTTTTGTTTTTAATGAAAATAAATTAGGAGCTGTTGATCTTAAAAATATTTCGGCACCATTATTTTTTATAAAATCAATTCCTTTTTTTCTTGCTTCTTTTTTTGCATCATCATCAGGATAAGCTGTTGAGTGAAATAAGCCAAGTCCATTTAAAAGCTCAGGATATTTTTCTGCAAAAGCGAGGGCAATATAACCGCCCATACTATGCCCGATCACAGTAAAAGTGGTGAAATTATTATGGTTGCGCTCCGCATCAGTAATGGCTTTCACCACATCTGCACAATCTTCAATTTGTATAGTACCTTCTATCATTTCAGAAGATCCGCTTCCTGGCAAGTCAGGTATTATGGTATAATTTTTTTTTTGTAATTCATTTACCTGGTATTGCCATACATCACTGTCTTCTGCAAAGCCATGAATTAATATTACGGGCATGCCTTTTCCTCCGGTATTGTAAAATATTTTTTTATTTTTAAAAAGTATATGTTTCATGCGATGCGCTTTTGCCGGGAAACATATAAAATGCTTCTGAAAACAAGAATGCTTATAAGCGGTATCAGTGAAGGATTTAAGTGTTGCGGTAAAAAGAACCAGCATAAAAAAAGCAAGATCATAAAAGCAGTATACACCATAAAATATTTTGTGCCTGGCTTTCTTTTAGAATGAATATAAAATGCAGCTATAATGTTTGTTGGCCACGCCCACAGCAGGTTAAAATTGTCTTTGGTCATCCGGTGATCAGTACCAAACCACATAAAAATAAGGAGTAAGCCAAGCAACCCTGTAATGAAAAACATGAAGCCATCAAAGGCAATAAGCCATCTTTTTATAATAACATTTTTTGAAAAACTTAATAGAATAATTAATATAAAAATGCACGAAAAAATAAATAAAGGATGAGTAAAAAAATTTATATGAGCGGGCGTAACAGTAATGGTATACAGCTCATGTTTTTCACTTACAATGGGTGTGGTTCCAATGGTTGTTTTATCTAAAGTATTGGAAAGATAATCCGGAAGAAACATAACCTGTTCAGGCTGCATCACAGCATCGGTGGGCTTTCCGAGCAATATGTCTATACCCAGCTTGCTCCATTGCTTATCATTTTTATCAAGATATTCATAGATAAGATCACGAAAGGTTTTTTTGGATGTCAAAATGTTTCCAAAGTGCACCGGAGATTGCGCAGATTTTTCTATCAAGTCACGAAGCCTTGTGGTACAGTTATCAAAAGTAAAATCATATTTATATTTTCTATTTTCACCCATCATGTTTGCCTTTAGCAGCATGATCATATTATATTTTTCAGCACAGGAAAGGTTTAGCACCTGCTCAGTTGTTCCTCTTCCATCTTCTTTGTTTGAATAGGTAAAAGAATCATAATCATCAGTTGATAAATAAAAGGCGAGTTTGCCTCTGATGAATTTTAGATAAAAATCAGGCTCATCAAAATTAAAAGTTCCATAGTTATAAATTACGTCTGTATGGTTACTGTTATCCTGCACACGAAGAGCGCTGTGCCCGAAAGTGGAATATAATTGTTCGCCAGGTGTTACAGTTAGCACACTTATTTTTACAGCGCAGCTATCAGTTTGAGCAAAGTTTTTTGCAGAAAAAAAAAGTACAGCGAGTAGTATAACGAAGTAACGATTACATTTCATAGGACATTAAACCTTAAAGTAAACAATTATTGCCTGCTGTAATTTGGCGCTTCTCTTGTTATTTCTATATCATGCGCATGGCTTTCTCTCATGCCTGCGTTGGTTATTTTTACAAAGGTTGCCTGCTGCAATGCAGCAATATCTTTGGCTCCGCAATAACCCATGCCTGCACGCAAGCCACCTGTAAACTGGTGAACTATTTCACTTAAAAGGCCTTTGTACGCTACACGTCCTTCGATACCTTCCGGCACAAACTTTTTGGTTTTTTCTTCACCATTTTGGAAATAGCGGTCGCTGCTGCCCTGCGCCATTGCCCCCAGGGAACCCATGCCCCGGTACTGTTTAAACTTGCGTCCTTCGTAAATTATTGTTTCGCCGGGGCTTTCTTCGGTGCCTGCAAATACGCCACCCATCATCACACAATCTGCGCCAGCGGCAATAGCTTTTACCATGTCGCCGGTAAATCTTATACCGCCATCAGCAATTATCCCTGTGTTCTTATTTTTTAAAGCACTGGCTGCTTCCAGCAACGCGGTTATTTGCGGCACTCCTGCACCGGCAACAATTCTTGTGGTACAGATGGAGCCCGGGCCAATGCCCACTTTCACTGCATCTGCGCCTGCGTCTGACAAGGCTTTTGCCCCATCGCCGGTAGCAATATTTCCTGCAATCACTTCAATATCTTTAAAATCTTTTTTTGCTTTTTTTAGTGCATCAATCACGCCTTTGGTATGGCCGTGCGCACTGTCGAGGCATATTACATCCACACCTACCTGTTGTAGAGCGTATATTCTGTCGCTTATATCTTTTGTAATGCCAACGCCTGCGCCAACCAGCAGCCTGCCGAAAGCATCTTTGGTGGCATTGGGATGATTGTGCACTTGCAAAATATCCCTATAAGTAATCAACCCCTTTAGTATTCCAGACTTGTTTACTACCGGCAGTTTTTCAATTTTATATTTACGTAAAATAGATTGCGCTTTTTTAAGATCAGTGCCTTCCGGTGCAGTTATAAGATCTTCTTTGGTCATAAGTTCGCTTACTTTTCTTTGAAAGTTATCCTCGAAGCGAAGATCACGGTTAGTTAATATTCCTACCAGCTTTCCGGCACTATCAACTATCGGTATGCCGCCGATTTTATTTTCTTCCATAAGCTTCAAAGCATCGCCAATGCTGGCTTCCACGCTTAAAGTTATGGGGTCAAGTATGAGCCCGCTTTCGCTACGCTTCACTTTTCTTACCTGCGCTGCCTGGCTTTCTATACTCATATTTTTATGTAAAATGCCCAGGCCGCCTTCACGTGCGAGTGCAATGGCAAGAGACGCCTCAGTAACGGTATCCATTGCCGCGCTTAGCATAGGAACATTTAATGTAATAGTTTTTGTAAGCCTTGTTTTTGTGCTTACATCCCGGGGCAGCACCTCGCTGTAAGATGGCATAAGCAGCACATCATCGAAGGTTAATCCTTCACCAAAAAATTTTTTTGAAACAGCCTGAGAGTTATTTATTGTAGCCATGTGCAAAGATAGTTTGGCTCAATCAATTTGCAAAAAGTGCTCTTTATGTCATTAGCTAAGAAAATAGTTTGTTGTTAAATAAAGTAATCGTTTGCAGCATAACCGTTACCCTACAACAGTTTATATATTTTGCCTGGCAAAGATGTAAGTACATTCTGCATTTCCAGGGTGAGCAATGCCACTGCCACTGCGCTGCTGCTCAGTTTGCTTTGAAAATAGATCTCATCAATATGCGCCTGCTCCTGCGCTTGTAAGATGTTTACCACTATCTTTTCATCAGGTTTAAGCTCAATAAAAAGCTCCCTTTGCTTTTTTACTGATGACTGTTTGTTATCCTTCCAGCCCATATTTTCAAGCAAATCATTTGCGCAGGTTATCATGCCGCACTTATTGCTTTTTATTAAAAAATTGCAACCTTCACTTTTGCTGTCGTTCACTCTTCCGGGAATAGCAAACACATCTTTATTATATCCATTACCTATTTCTGCAGTTATTAAAGAGCCGCCTTTGATGCCTGTTTCTATCACAATTATCGCATCGCTGATGCCCGCTACGATCCGGTTTCTTAAAGGAAAATTTTGCCTGTCGGGCTTTGTATTGCTCATAAATTCTGTAAGTAATCCGCCATTGTTTATCATTTGTTTTGCCAGCAAAGAATTTTGAGAAGGATACACTCTGTCCAGTCCGTGGGCGAGCACGCCAATCGTTTTCAATTCATTTTTTAAGGATGATTTATGTGCAATGCTGTCAATGCCAAATGCAAGCCCGCTTACAATAATTACCTCTTCCTGCCCAAGGTCTTCAATTAATTTTTCACAAATAGCTTTACCATAATCACTATGGTTTCTTGTTCCAACTATCGCAACAATTTTTGATGTATTCAGATCAGCATTCCCTCTGTAGTACAATAACGACGGGCTATCGAAAGTGTTGAGAAACCTTCGGGGATAATTTTTATCTGTAAGAAAGAGTGTTTGTATCTTAAATTTTTCTATAAAGTTTATTTCTTGTTCTGCTCTTTCAAAATCAGTAAAATTCTTGATAGATTTAGCTCTTACAGTTCCTATTCCGTCCAAAGCTTCCAGGTCTTTTTTGTGTGCTGAGAATATAGCACTGGCTTTGCCAAAATGATTAACCAAAGCTTTTGCCTGTACACTGCCTATGTTAGGCACAAGCGTTAAGGCAATCTGGTATTGAAGTTCAGCTGACAAATATTAAGAAGTATCAGCAATAATAAAAAATTATTTAATAGAAACCACACTCAGCTCTGTCCTTCTGTTCAATGCCCTTCCTTGTTCTGTTTTATTATCAGCCACAGGGTTAGCTTCGCCCATTCCTTTAAAGCTCAGCCGTTCGTTTTTTACTCCTTTGTTTAGCAAATAATTTACTGCTGCAACTGCTCTTCCTTTTGAAAGTGTGAGATTATCTGCAGGCTTGCCAACATTGTCGGTATAGCCGCTGATCAAAACTTTTATGTTCGGATTTTGATTCATAAGTCTTACCACATTATCCAGTTCAGTAATTGATTCTGGTTTTAATTCTGTTTTTTTAGTATCAAAAAAAACATTTTTTAAAATGATATGCGCATTAGCTTCGATGGGCTGTAAGCCAATGTCAGCCTGAAATACAGAGTCAGACGCTGTTGCGCTAATGTTATAGTTTTCTGAATAAAACAGGTATCCTTTGCGGCTTACATTAAAAGCATAGTCTTTACCAACGGGCAGCGTTACTAAATAATTTCCATCCTCATCCGTCTGTAATTTGCTTGCCACATTTCGTGTGTTGACATCCGTTAGTTCCACTGTAGATGGCAAGCCTTGTTGTGTTTTTTTATCAAACACTTTTCCTTTCACCCATAATGTTTTTAATGGCCTTATATCTTGTCTTAATTCAAAAGTATAAATATCAAGGCCGCCTTTAGTATCGTTCCTGTCGCTGGAATAATAAGCAGTTTTACCATCGGAAGCCACGATTAATGAGCCTTCGTCATCAATAGTGTTTATAGGATAGCCAAGATTTTCAGGCTTACTCCATTTGCCGCCAGGCAGTTTTCTTGTAACAAATAAATCGGGCTTTTCGCTGTAGCCCGCATGGCCAGTGGAGTTGAAGTACAGTGTTTGATTATCCGCATGAATAAAAGGAGTGCTTTCATCTCCTGCTGTGTTAATCTCCGGACCAAGGTTTTCAGGCTCGCTCCATTTACCGTTATCATTTCGGTGGCACACCCAAATATCTTTGCCACCATAACCGCCGGGCACGTTGCTGCTAAAATATAGATCTCTTTTATCCGGAGATAAAGATGGGGTAGATTCCCAAAATTCAGAGTTCACATTTGGTCCAAGATTTTCCGGTTCACTCCATCCTTTTTTTGTTAAATAAGAAATGTATAAGTCGCAACTGCCAAGGCCTTCAGGAAAATTGCAGCCTGTAAAGATGAGCCATTTCCCATCCTGCGAAATATTTTGTGCGCCTTCATTGTAGGTGGTGGAATTAATGTTGCCAGGCAAAGGATATGCTTTACTCCAAACACCATTATTTAAATCACTTTCATAAAAATCTTCATTACCCTTTATCCTTTTGGTAAAGATCATTTTCTTTCCGTCAATGGTTAAGGAAGGAAAATATTCAAGGTCGCTTGTATTGATGCTGTCGCCTAAATTTTTTGGATTAAAAACATAATCTTTATCCGGGTGAGTGTTGGCATAATCAATGGCAAACTGGTAAGCGCTTTTTCTGAATTCACCGGCTTTACGGCTTCTTTCGTTGATGGTTGTATAAGTTAAAAATTTATTCACTGCAATCAACGCATCCTTGAATCTTCCGACGCCCGCAAGAGAAATAGAATATGGTAAAAGATAATTAGCCGTGTAAACAGAATCAAGCGCAAATGCCTTCTGGAACTGGGTTACAGAGCCTGCATAATTTTTCATATTAGCATCGATGCCTGCAAGAGATAAATACGCATCTACAAATTTTGGGTCAATTTTCAATGCTGCATTGATCATTTTTATAGAGGTGGGATATTCATCATTCTGCGCTTTGTTTAATGCAAGGCTGTAAATGGTGGAAGCCTTATCATTCACCTTTGACGGATCGTACCACTGAGCTTGTGAGGCGTTTAAAAAAGATAAAAAGAGCAGCAGCGTAAGGCATCTTTGCATAGAATATGTTTCAATAAAATTAAAACGAAATTCTGCGGTAATTATTTAATAGCTTGTTATTGTTTATAACAGAAATTACACAAATACTAAACTTACTAAACCTCTAAACATTCTAGACTATATCAACTCTCAACCCTCCCAACTCCTCACGGCACATCAATATATTTATGTATTTGCAAAGACAGCTCCCACTGCGGGTTTGCTTTAATGTAGTCAACAATCAATGGAGTTACTATAGAAGCTTTTGTCCATTCAGGCTGAAGATATAGTTTGCAATTTGGTGAAACAAATGCAGCATATTTTTCTGCCCATGCAAAATCTGATTTATTAAAAACTATAATTTTTAATTCATTTGCCTTCGGCAAAATTTCAGGCAGTGGCTCTTTAAATTTTTTTGGTGAAAGGCATATCCAGTCCCAGTTCCCGCTTAGTGGGTGCGAGCCCGATGTTTCTATATTAGTTAAAAAATTTTCTTTATGTAAAGCAGTTGTAAGCTCATTCAGATCATGCATAAGCGGCTCGCCACCTGTAATTACTGCAAGCCTGCCAGGGTTGTTTTTTGCAGACTTTACAATATCCGATATACTTTTTAGCGGATGCATATCTTTTGCCCAGCTTTCTTTAACATCGCACCATACGCAGCCTACATCGCAACCTCCAAGCCTTATAAAATAGGCAGCTTTGCCCTGGTGAAATCCTTCACCCTGCAGTGTATAGAATGACTCCATTACAGGAAGAAAAGTTGTTATATGTGTGAGTGGTTGCAATGGTGAATGGGCAATATTAATAACCTGTGTCTTTTGCATTCATTATACAAGCATTATATGTGTTTTTAAGTAGCGCTGCAATGGTCATTAATCCGACACCTCCAGGCACCGGCGATATATAACTTGCAATTGGAGAAACTTCTTTAAAATCCACATCGCCAACCAGTCCAAAGCCGCTTTTTTTAGTGTTATCCTGCACTCGATTTATACCTACATCTATAACTACAGCATCTTTTTTTGCCATATCTTTTTTTACAAAATCAGGTTTCCCTATCGCCGCAATAAGTATATCTGCCTGCCGGCAAATGCCCTCAAGGTTTTTGGTTTTTGAATGGCATAAGGTAACTGTTGCGTTTCCATGTTTTGCATTTCTGCTTAAAAGTATACTGATGGGTGTGCCTACAATATTGCTTCTGCCAATAACCACCACGTGCCTGCCTGTCGTTTCTATTTTATAATGCTCCAGCAATAACAAAATTCCATACGGCGTTGCAGAAATAAATGAAGGCATGCCAAGAACCATCTTTCCTACATTTACAGGATGAAAGCCATCCACATCTTTTTTTGGTGAAATAGCATTGGTCACTTTTTCTTCTGAAATGTGCGCCGGCAAAGGAAGCTGCACAAGTATGCCATCAACATCTGCATTTTCATTTAATGCTTTTATGTTTTGTAAAAGATCTTCTTCTGTTGTTGATATATCAAGTTTTATTAATGTGGATGTAATGCCAACCTCATTACAATTTTTTACTTTCGATGCCACATAAGTTTCGCTTGCAGGGTTATTGCCAATAAGCACTGCTGCCAGGTGCGGTATTTTTTTTCCTGCTGATTGTAATGCAAAAACCTTTTGCTTAATATCTTCTTTAATAGCGGCCGATGCCAGCTTTCCATCTAAAATTTGCATTATGCAAAATTAATCACATGCGCTTACTTAATATTATTTTTTACAACCAGGCTCAATTTTAATTTCTATATTTATTTTTTGCCAAAATTTTACTGTGAAAAAGATTTACACATTATTCATACTTATTTTTTTATCTGTACAACTTTGGGCGCAGTCGCTTCATAAGCCTATAGCCGGTTCTTACATTGGGCTTGGCGCTTACAGCCTTAATCATGTGGATGCATTTTCTTTTACGGCTAACCAGGCAGCTCTTGCGAAGCAAAAAAATATGGCAATTGGCGTGTATGGGGAGCAGCGATTTTTATTAAATGAAACCAACATGTATTCTGCTGTATTTGTTGTACCTACTGATAACGGAAACTTTGGCCTGCAGGCAGATTATTTTGGATTTAGAAATTATAATGAATCGCAGCTGGGTATTGCTTATGCACGAAGCCTCGGGAGTACGCTGGATGTTGGAATAAAATTTAATTATTATTCTTTCAGAATACCTGCTTATCAAAGCTCATCTGCTGTTAATTTTGAAATTGGCGCCATTGCTCATCTTACTGATAAATTTAATGTAGGTTTTCATGTTTACAATCCTGCAGGAGGAATTTTATCTAAAACAAATAATGAAAAACTAAGCTCTGTATATAAATTCGGGATGGGCTATGAAGCCTCCGAAAATCTGCTGGTAAGTGCAGAAATTATAAAGCAGGAAAACCTGCCTGTGAATATTGATGCTGGCATACAATATAATTTTCAAAAGCAATTTTTTGCAAGAGTTGGTATTTCATCTGATAACGGATCGCCTTATGCAGGAGCAGGCTTAAGCTGGCGCGAGATACGGCTTGATGTAAGCGCAAGCTATCATCCGCAGCTAGGCTTTACGCCGGGGCTAATGGTTATTGTAAATATTAAATCTCATAATGATTAGAGCCGGTAACATTAAGTATTTGGTAATGCTGACTATTGTTTTGCAATGCTTGCCAGTATTGCGTTTGCAGGCACAGGTGAAACCAGTTCAGCCTGAGCCTGGAGAGCCGCCATCCGTTATTCAGCAGCAACTGGAAAACCTTACTGAGTCAAATGATGATCTCATACCGCAGGATGATTCTTACCTGCAAAACCTCGCTCATTTTACTAAAGAGCCTATCAACCTCAACAGCGCTGATGCAGGAGAACTGCAGGAGTTGCAATTACTAACGCCTGTACAGATCAGTAATTTGATCACTTATAGAAAATTATTGGGAAATTTTTTAAGTATCTATGAGCTGCAAGCCATACCAGACTGGGATCTTACTGTCATAAGAAGAATAAGACCTTATATCATTGTTACAGCAAATGCTGATGTTATCAATAATCTTAAAAGCAGGTTTGGACATGGTCAAAATGCTTTATTGGTGCGCAGTATAGAAACATTGGAAAAATCAAAGGGCTACCAGCTTAAGGGTTCCGGAGCTGCTAACTTTTATCCTGGCAGCGCGCAACACTTTTTTTTGCGGTATAAATATACTTTTAAGAACTTATTGCAATATGGAATTACGGCAGATAAAGATGCAGGTGAACAATTTTTTAAGGGCTCACAGAAAAGCGGCTTTGATTTTTATTCTGCACATCTTTATGTAAGAAATCTTGGTATAATCAAATCACTTGCATTAGGAGATTTTACGGTAAATATGGGACAGGGATTAACGCAATGGGGCGGTCTTGCGTTTAATAAAGGCGCTGAAATATTGAATATAAAAAGACAATCCGATGTGCTAAGGCCTTATAACTCTTCCGGCGAAATTTTCTTTAACCGCGGCGCCGGCATTACATTACAAAAGCATAATTGGGAAGCAACAGCCTTTGCAAGCTTCAGAAAAATGGACGCAAACCTTCATGTGGATACTCTCGGCTTTCAGGATTATGTTTCATCGCTTCAAACTTCAGGCTACCACCGCACACCCGGCGAAGTGGCCGATAAAGGCACACAAGGGCAAACAACATTAGGTGGTAATTTGAATTATAATAATAATAAATTGCAGATAGGCATCAACGCTGTTCATTATACTTTTCAGCACTACATTACCAAAGCTGCTTATTTATATAATGCTTATTCACTCTCAGGAAAAACGTTGGGTAATTACAGCATTGATTACAGCTATACTTATCAAAACATGCATTTCTTTGGCGAAGCCGCAACAGATAATCATCTTAATAAAGCATTTATAAATGGATTGCTTATAAGCCTGGATCAGCATGTGGATATGAGTTTTTTATACCGTAATATTTCCAAAGGTTATCAATCGCTTTACAGCAATGCTTTTACTGAAGGAACCTATCCCAATAATGAAAGTGGATTTTATTCCGGTATCACCATTACACCTGTTGAAGTTATTCGCATTGATGCTTATGCTGATTTTTATAAATTCCCCTGGCTTAAATACAGGGTAGATGCACCCAGCTCGGGAAACGATTATTTGCTGCAGCTTACCTATAAGCCAAATAAGCAGGCAGAAGTGCATATACGATACCGCGCGGAAAAGAAAGCTATAAATTATAACCCTGATTTGCTTGCGCTTAATCCGGTTGTAATGCAGCCGCGGCAAGGATTGCGTTCACAATTTAGTTACAGATTGACTAATGCAGTTACCCTCCGCTCCCGGGCAGAGATGAACTGGTACGATAGGCACGGTCCAGCTGCAGAAAGTGGTTTTCTTTTTTATACAGATATATTATACAAACCTTTCCACAATGCTTTTTCCGGCAATGTAAGGCTGCAGTATTTTGAAACAGATGGCTACAACAGCCGAATGTACGCTTTTGAAGACGATGTATTATATGCTTATTCTATTCCTGTTTTTTTTGGTAAAGGTTACCGTTACTATACAAACGTAAATTATGACCTAAACAAAAAGTTTTTTTTTTGGGTAAGGTTTGCACAAACTATTTATTCCAATATAAACACCATTGGCAGCGGGCTTGATATGATTAAGGGAAATACAAAATCTGAAATAACGGTGCAGTGTATATATAATTTTTAAGGAGATGTTAGAAAAGAGCCTGAGATTATGTGAACGTTAATAATGATTAACCGCATTTTTCGAATTTCAAATAAAAATAATGCTAATATTTATGGAAGTAATTAGTCACTACTTAACCGATAATCAAACATAATGTTTCCTATAATTTATTTCCTTCCTTTGGAAAAACAAGTATGGGTTTATATTTTTTGGCCTCTTCAAAATCCATAGAGGCATAGGTTATTACTATCACTACATCACCGGTAGCTCCCTTTCTTGCAGCCGGCCCGTTAAGGCAAACCACCCCGCTGCCCCGCTGCCCTTTTATAATGTAGGTTTCCAGTCGTTCACCATTATTTACATTTACGATTTGCACCTTTTCATTAGCTATCATATTAGCTGCGTCCATCAGGTCTTCATCAAGCGTTAGGCTGCCCGCATAGTTTAAATTAGCTTCTGTAATCACCGCTCTGTGTATCTTGGATTTTAATATTTGTATTTGCATTTTGCAAAATTAACCATTGTATACATTCTTATTAAAACATGAATATTTAAATATTTTTAATTAAATACAAAAATTGAAAATACCGGGGAAGTAATAAAAGGAGGTGAGAGAAACTATATAAAATTTATAACTTATAAAGTTCTTTGATTTTATTTAATTTAGAAAAAATCAAAAATCTTATAACTAATTGAAAATTTCTTAAAAAATATCTCGTAAGATGCAGCAGAATAGAAAAATAACTTGTCAATAGTATTATTCGCATGTTAATTATGTATGAATTAACATTTTTTTTGTTTGAAATAACTTGAACCATATATTTGTGAAACAATTAATCTAAAACACTCATGAGAAAATTTTTAATCTTCTTTGCATTTTTAATGTTCTGCGGAGTATTTGCTTTTGCTCAAGTACATTCTGTAACTGGTAAAGCACAAGATGAAAGTGGGGCTCCAGTTCCATATGCAACAGTTACTGAAACAGGTACAAGAAATGCCACCACCGCTGATGGCAGTGGTAATTTTACACTTAAAATGAGGGGCAATGGTTCTTTAACTTTTAGCGCAACTGGCTATTCAGCAACGACTGCCACTCCTGAAGGCAAAAACGTGGTTGTCTCTTTAAAAAGAAATGCATCTGAACTAACTGCAGTTGTTATTACAACTGCTTTGGGTATACAAAGACAGGCAAGATCATTAGGATATGCTACCGCAAAGATTAATGCGGATGAGCTAACAGAAGCTAAAGTAACAAATGTGGGTACGGGTTTAGCTGCTAAAGTATCCGGTTTAGAAGTTAATCTAACAAATAATGGCGTTAAACCTGATTTAAGAATTACCTTAAGAGGTGATAGATCAATTCTTGGTAATAATCAACCGTTGTTAGTGGTTGATGATATTCAACTTCCAATTACCTACCTGGCGACAATTAATCCTGACGATGTAGATAATATAACAGTATTAAAAGGAGGTTCAGCCTCAGCGCTATATGGTTCAGCAGCCTCCAACGGTGTAATAATTGTGACCACTAAAAAAGGAAGGGCTGGAAGAGCTCAGGTTAAATTAAGCAGCACAGAAACTGTTGAATCCATAGCATATACTCCAAAATTTCAAAATGAATTTGGACAATGGGGGGGAGAGCCTGCGGGGTTTCCCGGAGTATTAGCTTTTCCAGGATATTTAACAACCGGCCGCAATGCCGTGTTATATGCTCCATTTGAAAATCAAAATTATGGTCCTCGCTTTAACGGACAAATGGTACCATTGGGCTATCCTATCACAATTTTTAATCCCGATGGCACATCATATCAGAAGCAGGATTCGGTTCGGTATGCTGCTGATCCGAAGGCAAAAACAGGATTCTTCAATAAAGGATTAACAACTCAAAATGAAATATCTTATTCTGCCGGGGATGATAAAAGCAAATTTTATTTATCATTTCAGGACGTAAATGCAAATGGGATAGTTCCTAAAGACGTGAGCAGGAGAGACGCTATCCGTATTAACGGATCAAGGGAAAGTGGAATTTTCCGGGCCGATTATAATATTGGCTATACACTCACACATAACAACACAACAGCTGGTGCGGGTGTCCCTTTCGATTGGGGAACAACCGGATCATTTGGCGGATATCCAGGTGGAGGCAGTTACTTTCAAAACCGGGCAGTATATTGGGAAATAATTAATCAGCCTGCCGATGTTAATATTAAAAATTATAGAAATTGGCAAACGAATCCCTTTGCAACGCCCGATGGCTATTTTAATGCCTACTACGGTAATCCTTGGTGGCAAATAGATCAGTCACGACTTGATGAGAGACAATCTGATATTCTTGGTAACCTTACATTGACACTTAAACCAACGAGCTGGTTTACTGTTCAATACAGGGCTGGAATAGCACGGGATGACTATTCTAACAAATATACTTCAGCAGGTTACAATTTTGCTCAATGGGCCATTAACGATACCGATTATAACACTGCCGGTTCTATACCAGGTGCTGTAAAAGTTTATTCTCCAAGTGAAGGAGATGGCCAGAGCTACAGCCAAAGACTAACAAGTGATATTATCGGATCTGTTCATAAGGCAGTAGGGGATTTCGATTTCAGACTGATTGCTGGAAATCAGATCATTGACACAAGAAATAATTATGAGCAAATATCTGCAAGTACTCTAGTAATTCCTGATTTTTATAATGTTAGTAATGTATTAGGAAAGCCCAATGTAGGGCAAACACTCACTCAAATACGAACTTATGGTGTTTATGGAGATCTAACGGTAGGATGGAAGAATTTCCTTTTTGTGCATGGTTCTTTAAGGAACGACTGGACATCCTTGCTGTCAAAAGCCCATCAGTCTTATTTATATCCATCTATTGATGGCGCTTTTGTCTTTACTGATGCTGTTCCCACACTTAAGGATAGTAAAGTGATAAGTTATGGTAAGGTACGGGCTGGCTACAGTCAAACAGCTCAAGTTAGCATAGGTGCCTATTCTTTACAAAATGTGTTTAATGTCGGTGCAGGTTTTCCGTTTGGAAATGTAGCTGGCTACACCTTGGGAACTTCCTTTGCAAATCCTGATATTTTGCCCGAGATAAGTACAAATCAGGAAGTTGGTTTAGATCTGGGATTCTTACATAGCAGGATTAATTTCACAGCAGCAGCTTATAACACGAGTACGAAGAATCAAACTATTCAAATTTCTACTTCTTCAGCCACGGGGTACACTCAAGCTTATGTTAATTCCGGTGTTATGGAAAATAAAGGAATAGAATTGGATTTAAAATTTACTCCTATTGTAAGTACAAAGGGCGGTTTTAAATGGGATATAGGAGCTAATTATGCTTATAATAAAAATACAGTTAAATCCTTGGGGTATGGATTAAACCAGGTTGTACTGCCTAATTTCACAAATCAAGACCCTGGACCTAATGCAAACACTTTTAATAGCGTGGCTGCTGTTGGCTCACCTTATGCTCAGGTGCAAACAAATGATTGGCTTCGCGATGCATCAGGAAGAATAATAGTTGACTCCAAAACCGGTTTGCCTTCGCAAGATCCAAATTTGAAGTTATTTGGAACAAGTGTGCCACCTACTAATGTTGGCATTTATACTACATTTAGCTATAAAGGGTTTACTTTAAGTGCAGTAGCAGATGGAAGATTTGGTGCCGTTATATATAATGGTATAGGGGGATCTCTTGATTTTACGGGTGTGTCAGCTTATTCTGCGTCTTCGGGACGGCAGCCTTTTATTATACCAAACTCTGTAACTCAGGACGGCAATGGTAAATCAATTCCTAATACATCTGTAACAACTTCTACCGGGAATAATCAATTTTGGGCTAATGTTTGGAACGGAGTCGGTAGTAATTATGTAAATAGCGCAGATTTTTGGAAGTTACGAGAACTAACATTATCGTATAATTTCCCAAGAAGTCTCATAAGTCATCTTAAGATTGTAAATGCAATGACCTTAGGCATTACAGGAAGAAATCTGATTACATGGAGAGCAAAAGGAAATGTTTGGTCAGACCCGGAGTTTAGTAGCACGAATGGAAACGCAACAGGTAATACTGACATTAATCAGTTGCCACCTACTAAATTTGTGGGGGTTAATTTATCTGTTACTTTTTAATAATAAAGTTTATATTAGCGAATTAAGATAAAAAAATAAGTAATGAAAAAGCAAATAATAGTTATAAGTTCTATAATAGTGTTAGTTATTTTAATAGGCAGTTGTAAAAAAGGCTATCTAAATGTTAACAATAATCCGAATAATGCAACGAATACTACACCTGAACTCGTTTTACCGCAAGCTTTGGTAACTACAGCAGCTAATGAAAGTCCAGTGGGTGGTATTAATACATTAATATCTTCATGGATGGGTTATTGGGCAATAAGTGGAAGTTATGCAAGCAGTAATACAGATCCTGCATCTTATTTCCAAACAACATCAACCGGAAATGGGACCTTTGAAGCTTTTTATCATAATCTTGAAGATTATGATTATATAGAAAAAGCTGGTAAAGCTCAGAACAAACCTTTTTATGAAGGAGCTGCTAAAATTATGAAGGCTATTGTGTTTCAGCAATTAGTTGATATGTTTAATAATATTCCTTACACGCAGGCCTTTCAGGGAACTAGTAATATCACTCCGAAGTATGATAGCGCCCAAAGTGTTTACATTGCTTTTACTAATCAATTAGATTCCGGGGTTTTATTAATGCAAAGTCCTTCCGCTTCCGCTTCAGGTTCTAGTGATGTAATGTTTGGGGGAAATACGACTCAATGGATACAATTTGCTAATACACTTGAAATGCGCATACTTATGCGCCAATCTAAGGTAATAGGTCAAACTTATTTGAATGCAGAGCTTGCTAATATTGCAAAAAATGGAATGGGTTTTTTAACAACTGATGCTGCTGTAAACCCGGGATATGCTAATAATGCAGGACAAGCAAATCCGTTATGGGGATTTTTTGTTACTCAAACAGACTTAAGAACAACAGGTGGTGCATCTGATTTTTACAGAGGAAATCAATACTCAATTGCCTTTTTAAAAAATCATAACGATACTTTCCGTTTAAGAAGATTGTATTCTCCTGGTGGTACAGATCTCGTTGCTGGTGTTAATACAGCACTCGATGATTCTATATTTCCGTTATCTGCTTATGTAGGAAATGTATTGGGGGCCGGAGCGCAAGGTTTAGGCGGCAGTCAGGCTTCCTCATTAGGAGAAGGTGTGTTGAAATCCGTGAGCCAGCCTTCGGTTTTAATAAGTGCTGCGGAAAGTTATTTTTTACAAGCTGAAGCCGCATATCGCGGCTGGACAGGATTTACTGATGCAGCAACTGATTTTAAGCACGGAGTAGAAGCTTCCTTTTCTTATCTTGAATCAAATGATCCGAATGCAAATCCGATTGCTGAAGCAGACACTTTAATTAAACAGCCGGATAATATGACAAATTATAATGCTTGTACAACTGATGCCCAACGTCTTGCCTGTATTATAAGGCAAAAATGGGTTGCCATGAACGGGGTAACTCCATTTGAAGCCTGGTGCGATTATCGCAGACTGGGTTTGCCTGCAGATATACCAATTTCTGTTTCTGTATATTTAGATAATCCACCAACGATTCCTACAAGAATATTATACCCTACAAGTGAATATAATTTTAACAAGGCCAATGTAGATGCACAGGGAACTATAAACGGTCATACCAGCCTTATTTTTTGGGAACAATAAATAAAGTTGCACTGTAATTTCAAATCTAAAAAAGAGCATTCTAATGAAAAGAAAAAATTATTATAAACTCGTTATTTTTTTAGCGATTCTTCCGATCGTCATTTTAAGTTCTTGCGTAAAAAATTATCGCAGTAATGAAACCAATTTAACCCACCTTCAGCCTACTGCTAATATTACCGAAGGGGGATTATACCAATTTGGCAGTCAGGCTCTGCTTTTTCCTGCATCTGATTCTACGGATACAGCAGTTTTTCATGTAAACTATGCGGCTGTAAATGTTGCACCGACCGATGAAGTGTTTAACATTGGGATTAATGCTTCAGCAATTACTACATATAACGGTCTTGGAGGCGTGCAGTATGTCATGCTTCCTGATAGTTGCTTTTCTTTTACGGCTACAACGGCTACAGTTGCTAAAGGACAAACTTATTCTCCTGGCATCCCTGTTATATTCTATCCAAATAAAGTTGACCCAACTAAAAATTATCTGTTACCTATAAGCATTACGCAGGCACCCGCTGGTACTACAATTAGTAGTAATATAAGTACTATTTATTATCATTTTATCGGAAATCCAATTGCCGGTACTTACGAGCAATATTGGTCAAGATGGAATGCTGCTGACTCCTCTGGAGGTGCTGCAACAGCAAAGTATTATCAAGTAGATGAGGGTCCTGTCACTTTTTCTCCTAATAGCCCGACAGAAATTTCAGTAATAAGTCAGGGGACTGGTGAAACCGATATCATTGATTTTACTGATTCTTCTAATGTTCTTACTAATTTTAATGTATCGTTCCCAGCAGGAGAAGCCGCAGCTCTTGGCCTTGGATCTATTGGGACACCAGTTTTTGAAGTAGCAGATCCAGTTAAAGGTATTTATACAATATACTTTGGGTACGTAAATTCGGCAGGCAGTCCTAGGGTAATTGTTAATACATATATTAAGCAATAGATGCACTAAATTTTGATAAAAATTAAAAATAAAGAGGCTGTCTCAATGTAGGCATCCTCTTTTTTATTATAAATAAGCTAGTACTGCTAATGATATGAAAACATTGTAGAGCAACTATTTTAATAATGATAAGCAACAAATTTTGCTAGCAAATGCTTTTAGAAAAGGCAATCGTCTAATCAAACTCAATCGCAACCTAATGAATACTAAAACAGGTCTTTTGAAAGATCAAAATAATGAGCAATTTATTTATGGCCGTATAACACGTACTTGGGATATAGAACCTATTGTGCGATCAAAAGCAATTATCACTTTGAACCCTTCTTGCTTCGCACTACCAAAAGTAGAAACAGTAGCTGGTTTATTGCAATTGCACATAAAATAATTTTCGGAGAATGGTTTGACTGCGCTTTTATTACAAGGGGAAATAAAATTTTTTCATGGTTTAATTGTTAAATGATTGAACGCATCCCATTAAAAAATTTTCGTCAACAGTCTCATTATTATGCAGATCGTAATAATCAGCTATCTTAACTTTTAATAATGGGAAATTCCTGACAAGACTATTTTCCCTAAAAGTAATTTTTTGTGGCAAGCCTTTTTTATAAGAAATATAATAAGAAATAGAATCAATAAATTTATCGTAAATATCCCCATCTTTCATTCTTTGGATATCAGTTTGATCAGCTTTTACAAATTCAGTCTTTACAAGTTTTAACAACGAATAATGATTACTGTCGTTTACTAGCACTTCAAAAAAATCACTTTTATTAGAGGGATCATATAAGGCAGTTGAAACGAAGTTGTGAGCGCCATCATGATTTAAAGTAAAACCGTTTATTTGATTTCTCTCAGCTAATAAAATAGCGGATGAATCTTTGTATTTTATAAAAAGGAGTTGCCTTACTTTATCATAAAGAAAAGAATAATCTTTGCTAATCACCTCGTTATTAACTGTTGTAACACTTCCAGTTGACCATGTGGGATAAAAAAATTGAGAACCTTTAATTTCATTTGAGCCGTAAGTTTGCATTCCATTTAAGCCCCGATGCATAGACACCGTTTGAAATTCAGCGCCAAGTTGAGCAGATTCTACCTGGCAAAAAATCTTATTATTTAAAAAGAATAAGATGGATAAAATAAATATTTTTTTCATATAACTGATTTATACTGCCAAGTTACAATCAATATTAAGATGGATATAATTTTTTATGAGCTTTTTATCAATTTTAAATATTACACTTACCATTTTTTTTCAACAGATTATTCATATAACTTTATAAAAACTTAATATTGCCCGACCAACAACCCACCCAGCTAAACATAGAAATCTCTGAGGAAGTTTCAGAAGGTATATATGCCAACCTTGCTATTATAACGCACAGCCATGCAGAGTTTGTGATTGACTTTGTGAATGTAATGCCCGGCACACCAAAAAGTAAAGTGAAAAGCAGGATTATACTTACGCCTACACATGCTAAAAGATTTATGAAGGCAATGATAGAAAATGTGAAGAAATTTGAAGCAGTGAACGGAACGGTAAAAGATATTGAAGGGGTAGAACTCCCGCTAAATTTTGGCGGCCCTACTGCACAGGCTTAATATAATTTCTCAAATCAAGCCTTCATCTGCAAAGCTAAAATATCCTTCTTCGCTTACTATAATGTGATCCATTACTTTAATGTCAAGATATTTGGATGCCTCTTTTATTTTGAAGGTTAGTTCTTCATCATGGCGGCTCGGTTTTAGGCTGCCTGAAGGATGATTGTGGCATAGTACAATTGAAGTTGCCTCTACCTCAAATGCCTTTTTAAAAATAAGCCTGGGATCTACGGTAGTGCTTGTGATGCCGCCTTTGCTTAATATTTCAAAATGATTTATTTTATTTGACTTATTCATGAACACCACAGCAAATACTTCATACGGATAATCTTTTAATTTTATTTTCAAAAATTCTGCAAGATTACCACTTGATTTTATATTAGTTTTATTTAAAAAATCTGCTGTATGGCGCCGGCGCCCCAGTTCTAAAGCTGCAGCAAGTGTAATAGCTTTTGCTTCGCCGATACCTTTGATACTCATTAAATCTTTCAAAGTTATTTTGCCTAATTCATTCAAATTGTTTTTACCTAAAGCCAATACCTCTTTGGCCAAATCAACAGCGCTTTTATTTTTATTTCCTGTAGAAATTAATATAGCTAATAATTCGGAATCACTAAGGCTCTCACGTCCTTTGGCCAATAGTTTTTCTCTTGGCCTGTCATCTATTGCCCAGTTCTTTATAGAAGTGGAAGACTTGTTGAAACTTTCCATTGAAAATTGCTAATTACCAGCAATATTAATTATAAATTCGCCACATAATTTTCCCCTTTACAAAAAGTTTTTAGTGATGCATCCCAATGTTAAGATATTTTCTGGCACAGGCTCGCAGTATCTTGCCAAACAAATTGCCATAAGGTTTGGAGAACCTCTTGGCAAAATAAATATTCAAAAATTCAGCGATGGTGAAATAGGTGTTGAGTTTTTGGAAAGTATAAGAGGCCAGTCTGTGTTTTTAATTCAAAGCACTTACTCGCCTACCGATAATCTTATGGAACTGTTGCTAATGATAGATGCTGCCAAGCGCGCATCTGCATATAAAGTGATAGCGGTAATACCTTATTTTGGTTACGCAAGGCAAGACAGAAAAGATAGGCCGCGTGTTGCAATTGGCTCAAAAATGGTCGCCAACATGCTCACTGCTGCGGGTGCCGACAGGGTTATAACGATGGATCTTCACGCGCCGCAGATACAAGGCTACTTTGATATACCTGTGGATCATTTAGATTCATCAGCTATTTTTATTCCTTACATAGAAGAGTTAAATCTTGAAAACCTTACGTTTGCTGCACCAGATGTGGGCAGCGCAAATCGTATACGCGAAATAGCCAGTTACTTTGAAGTAGATATGGTTATTTGCGATAAGCATAGAAAAAGGGCTAATGAAATAGCGAGCATGGTAGTGATAGGCGAGGTAGCTGACAGGGACATTATTTTAATAGATGACATTTGTGATACAGGAGGTACATTAAGCAAAAGCGCCGGATTACTAAGAGAAAAGGGAGCGAGAAGTGTTCGTGCTTTTTGCACGCATCCTGTATTAAGCGGTAATGCCTATGAAAATATTGAGAATAGTACTTTGGAAGAACTGGTTGTTTGCGATACCATTCCTGTTAAACAAAAAATTGATAAGCTTAAAGTAGTTTCTGTGGCCGAATTATTCGCAATTGCTATACGAAATGCATATGAAAATAAAAGTATCAACAGCCTTTTTTTGCGAAGCAAAATGCTTAAGAAAAATAAAGAACGCATACTGTAAGTATAACATCGAAGTAAAATGAAATACATTACCTTTGCGCCTCAAAAAATTTATATAAATGAAAACGATTACCATCGAAGGACAAATCAGGACCGGATTTGGCAAAACAGCCACCCGCCAGCTCCGCTCTGAGGAAAAAGTGCCAGGTGTAATTTACGGAGGTGCAAAAGAAATTAATTTTTCTGCTCCGGCGTCGGCTTTTAAAGATATCGTGTATACACCGGATTTTATGCTCGCTGAAGTGAATGTTGACGGTGCTTCCTACAAATGTGTATTGAAAGATTTGCAATTTGATAAAGTATCCGATCAGTTGATCCATGTTGATTTTCTTGAACTCGGGGGCGATAAAAAAATAACTGTATCAGTGCCAATAAAATTTAAAGGAACGCCCGCAGGCGTAAAGGAAGGCGGCAAGCTAACTGTGAAAATGAAGTCACTAAAGATCAAAACCATTCCTCAATATTTAATGGAGAACATTGAAGTAGACCTCAGCGATCTTAAGCTGAATGAGAATGTTCGTGTGCAGGATGTAAAAGTGGATAACATGGAAATACTTAATTCTCCAAGAATACCAATTGCATCAGTAGCTATGACCCGCCAATTGAAGCAGGAAGAAGCAACAGTAACAAAAGCGGCTGCTCCTGCTGCAGACGCCAAGGCTGCACCTGCTGCGAAAGCTGCGCCGGCTGCCGATGCGAAGGCTGCACCTGCAAAAAAATAACACTTCGAAATACCCGCTAAGCGGGTATTTTAATAATACTTCATTTGTAGAAGTTGCAAATACCAAGTGCAAACTTTGCGTACATTTGCAACTAATTTTTTTTATAGGTATGGATAAAAATACAGTTATTGGGTTTGTGTTGTTAGGCCTTTTATTTATCGGGTATATTTTTTATAACAGTAAAGGAAAGCTGGCTTATGAGCAACAGCAGAAGCACATCCAGGACTCTTTAGATAGATTAAGGCCAAAAAATAATCCATCCACAGCAGCGCTTACAAAAAACATACAGGATTCTTCATCTGCCCGGGATTCCAGTTTACATGAAGAATTTTTTACCATTGAAAATAAGGTTTTAAAAATAACTTTTACCAATAAAGGCGGTCAGCCAAAAAAAGTGGAACTTAAAAATTTTACCACTTTTGACCATAAGCCTTTGATGCTGGAAGATGGAAATTTCAATAATATTTCTTATGCAATAAACACTGGTGTTAATCAAACTGAGCAAACATCTGATCTTCTCTTCACAGCCACCGCTCCGCAAACAACAAGCGATGGTAAACAACTCATTAAATTTAGTTTTAAAACTAAGGCCGGCGGTACTATTGAGCATCAATTCTCTATTTTGCCGAATGATTTTATGCTTGGCTTTGATGTGAAAATATCCGGAGTTAACAACATTATTACTCAAAATAAACTTAATCTTATTTGGCAAACCAAAGCCCAAAAGCAGGAGAAAGATATATCCTGGGAAACACAGCAATCGCAAGTTTCTTATGTGGAAAATAATAATTATGATTTTGATCATTTAATAACTGGCAAAAGCGATAACAAAAAGCTTGAGGGAGCTGTAGACTGGGTGGCTTTAAAGCAGCAGTTCTTTGTAAGCACAATTATTGCAAAAAATAAATTTGAAAACGCTGACCTTAACTGGGAAGTGCCTGCGGATACTAATTTAAATATAATTGCAAAGCTAACAGCAAACTTAAGACTGAATGTGCCTCAAGGCAACGACGCATTGCTGAACTTGCAATTATACTACGGCCCCAGCGATTATAAAACACTAAAGTCTTATGGCAATCAAATGTATAATATTGTTCCGCTGGGCAGCGGAATTTTTGCATTTGTAAAATATATAAACCGTGGCTTTGTAATGCCGGTATTTAATTTTATGGCAGGTAAAATTGCCAGCTTCGGCCTTGTAATAGCATTGCTTACTATTATCATCAGGTTGTTGATATCACCATTAACGTATCAGAGTTATTTGAGCGGAGCTAAAATGAAACTATTGAAGCCGGAAATAGACGCCTTGAAAACAAAGTTTGGAGATGATAAGCAATCGTTTGGTATGGAACAAATGAAATTGTTTCGAAGTGCTGGCGTAAACCCGCTTGGCGGCTGTATTCCGGCGCTTTTGCAAATACCTATCTTCTTTGCTTTATATGCTTTTTTTAATTCAAGTATTACCTTACGAGGGCAAAGTTTTTGGTGGGCAAAAGATCTTTCATCTTATGATTCTATTTACAATTTGCCTTTTTCTATTCCGTTCTATGGCAATCATATAAGCCTTTTTACTATTACTGCTGTTATTACAAGCCTTCTTATCTCATTGTATGGAATGTCGAACATGCAAGACAACAGTAATCCTGTAATGAAATATATGCCTTTCATTTTCCCTGTAATTTTGTTAGGTGTATTTAATAAATTACCTTCTTCACTTACCTGGTATTATACAGTTTCCAACGCCATTACGCTTCTTATACAATTTGTAATTCAGAAATATATCATTGACCATGAAAAGGTAATGGCAAGGCTGCAGGAAAATAAAAAGAAACCGGTTACTCAAAGCAAATGGCAGGAAAGAATAAACGCAATGCAGGAAAGTAATAAGAAACTGCAAACAATGCAACCTAAGAAAAATATTAATAAAAAATAACCCATCATAAATTACTGCAACCATTATTATCGTTAACTTGTCTATGTAATAACTAAATAAACTTAGTTTAAGATTAATGAAATTTTTTACAATTATATTTTTTATTGCTTTTACTGTAACCGGATACATCTCATTTGCTCAAAAAACACTTACAGAAGGAAGTCTTATTTACAACATCTCAGTGGAAACCGGAAGCAGCCAGCCTAAAATGGCTGATATGCTGGACGGCGCTACTACAACTATTTACATTACGCCTCAGCAAAGCCGGACAGAAATGGTAAGCGGCCTGGGCAGTGAGGCAACTATTCATAATACGTCTACAGGCACCGGTGTTATCTTAAAAGATTATAGTGGGCAAAAATTAATGATAACACTCACTGCCGATGATTGGCAAAAAAATAATAAAAAATATGAAGGTATTACTTTTGAAAACACTTCAGAAGTGGCTGATATTGCCGGGTTCAAGTGCCATAAAGCAATTGCAAAATTAAAAGATGGTTCTTCTTTTATAGTATATTATACCACTGATGTAACGGTTGCAAATAAAGATTATGATTATCAATTTAAAACACTCCCCGGCCTGCCCGTTCAGTATGAAATGCAAAATGGCAAAATGACTTTTAAATTTACTCTTGGCAAAATAAATTATAATACCGTTCCCGTTTCAAAGTTTGAGATTCCTAAATCTGGCTACCGGGTTTTAACCTACGAAGAAGCAAAGAAATAATTTGCAAATTTCTCTAAAATATAAAAGCCCGCTATTGCATTGCTGGCTTCTAAAATATTTATCGTAAAAAAAAATTAATTGGGTCTTATTATCAATTTATAACCATCTTTTGCTGAATATTCTGGTATAGCAATCTTCTGTTTATATGGTAACACATAGATTGTATTTCCTTTTTTATAAGAAATATAAGCATCATTAATAAGATTATTTCCTATCAAATGCTGATTAAGTAAAAAGCTTCCTCTATAGGTTACCCCTGATTTCAAATTGAATAATATAGAATTTTTGAGTGAGCCTTTAATAGCTATATTAAAATGCGATTTATTTTTTTTCAAAAAAGTACCCCTGTCTCCTAAGGCTATAATATATAGTCCACAGGAAATTAAAGCAATAATTAATATTTTTGAATGTTTAGCCATTTAAAATTGGTTATATCTTAACAAATGTACGTAAAAATTGTGAGAGTAGAAACCATTTATCACATTTAATTTTAAATGCACAAAACGACTTAAAGGTTGGGCGTTCTTTAAAAAATCGTTAATTTGTATTAGCAAAAGTTATGAAAGACAATCCATACAGGCAAAACAGGGAAGAGATAAAAGAGCTGTTATTACAATATAACAATTTCAAGAACGGAAGAAAATTTAGTTTCATCGAAGAAGAATCTTTCGAAAGAATTGTTGATTATTTTGATGATAAAGATGATCTGCCTTCTGCACTTGAAGCAATAAACTTTGCAGTAGAACAGTTTCCCTATTCATCTTCATTACAAGTAAAAAAGGCTGATCTTTTAATAGCCTCACGCCGCTACAGGGAAGCGCTCGCTTTGCTTGGCAGGGCTGAGGCGCTTGATAGCAGTGACATAAACATATATATTCTTAAAACTGATGCATACCTTGCTCTTGATAACCAGGAGAAGGCCGCGGAAATTCTTGAAAAAGCAATTAATGTTTTTGAAGGTGATGAAAAAGCAGAGTTGCTTTTTGAGCTTGCAGATGTATATGATGATTATGAGGATTTTGATAAAGTGTTTAATTGTTTGAAGCTTATTCTTGCGCAGGATTCTACAAATGAAGAGGCTTTATATAAAATTTGTTTCTGGACAGATTATACCGGCAGAAATGCTGAAAGCATAGAACTGCATCAAAAAATAATTGATGAATTTCCGTACACACAACTTGCGTGGTTCAATCTGGGTGCGGCTTATCAAGGGTTAAAGCTTTACGAAAAGTCTATTGACGCATATCAGTATGCAATTGCTATTGATGAAAAATTCGATTATGCTTACCGCAATATGGGCGATGCATATTTGCGGCTTCGTAAATACAAAGAAGCTATAGAAGTGCTTCAAAAAGTACTGGAGCTTTCCATGCCCGAAGAAGTTATTTATGAAGCATTGGGCTATTGTTTTGAAAAGCTAAAAAACTTTGCCCAGGCCCGCTTTCATTATCGCAAGGCATCTCATCTTAATGCTAGCGACAGCCATATTTTTTATAAAATTGCAGGTACTTACATGGCTGAAGAAAACTGGAGCGCTGCTATTAAAAGCCTTGACAGCGCCATGCGCATAAATAAATCTCATCCGGATTATCATTTTGCTTTAGCAAAGTGCTATATAAAAACAAACAGGATAAAAGATGCGGTAATACATTTTTCAAACTTCATAAAGGCAAGGCCTAAAAATGCCAATGGATGGAAAGAACTTATCAAATGCCTCTTCGATGCGGGTTATTTTGAAGAAGCCCTGGAACAAGTATATAATGCGCAAAAGCAAACAGGTTACAAGCCATTATTTATTTTTTATAAATCTGCTGTTTTATTTTCAATGGGTAAATCAAAAGAAGCTTTATTGCAATTAGAACTTGGGATGCAAAAAGCGCCTGCACTCATAAAACAATTTATTGAACTGAATCCCTCTTTATTGCAAAGCCAGCCAATTGTAGAGATGATTGCTGCCTACAAATTAAAATCTAAAAGAAACAAAAGAAGATAAAATCCTCTTTTGAATTATTGATAGCACCCTGTTATCTTTGCGGCTTTCTAAAATATACTTATGAATTTTAATCTTTCTCAAATACCTGAAAGGGTGCCAAAACCGCGCAAATATGGGTTAACCATGATCATGGATAAAGGCTTAAGCCTTGAAGAAGCAAAGAATTTTTTAAGCGCCAATCATCCTCATGTTGATATAATAAAACTTGGTTTTGGTACTGCCTTCGTAACTCCAAATCTTAAAGAAAAGATAGACCTTTATCAATCTTATGATATTTCAGTTTATTTTGGTGGTACTTTGTTTGAGGCTTTTTTAATAAGAAATCAATTTGATGATTATATAAATACCTGCCGTGATTTTAATATAGATTATATGGAAGTAAGTGATGGCTCTATCACTATTCCACACGCTGAAAAGTGCGGCTACATTGAAAAGCTTACAAAATATGGAACCGTATTGAGTGAGGTTGGAAGTAAAGATGCGGCCCATATAATTCCTCCATATAAATGGATTGAGCTTATGAAAGCTGAGCTGGAGGCGGGCGCAAGCTATGTGATAGCAGAAGCCCGCGAATCTGGTAATGTAGGCATCTACCGGGGTTCAGGAGAAGTAAGAGAAGGTTTGGTGCAGGAAATACTAACACAAATACCGCAGGAAAAAATTATTTGGGAAGCTCCGCAAAAATCGCAGCAATTATATTTTTTAGAATTGATTGATTGTAATGTAAACCTTGGAAACATTGCTCCGTCCGAATTAATTTCATTAGAAGCTATGCGCATTGGTTTAAGAGGCGACACTTTTCATTTATATCTTAATAAAGAAAAGTAAAATGAAGATGTATGGATTAATTGGAAATCCTTTAGGGCATTCATTTTCACAAAAATATTTTACTGAAAAATTTAAGACTGAACGTATTTCTGATTGCATCTACAGTAATTATGAGATAAAAGATCTGGCTAAAGAAATACCTGCACTAAAAGATAGTAAAAACCTGCAAGGCTTAAATGTTACCATTCCTTATAAGTCTGAAATCATTTCATTTTTAGATAGCGTTTCGCCCGTATGTAAAGAAATAAGTGCGTGTAATTGCATTAAAATATCCGGTGGAAAATGGATTGGTTTTAATACAGATGTTGTTGGCTTTGAAAAAACATTTGTTCCCAATATAAAATCTTATCATACCAAAGCATTAATACTTGGAACAGGCGGCTCGTCCAAAGCTGTTGCGTATGTTTTAAAAAAACTGCATATTAATTTTTTATTTGTAAGCAGAAAAAAAGAGGAAAAAGATGGGATAATAAACTATGGTTCTATAACACCTACATTACTTCAGGAATACACAGTTGTAATCAATACTTCACCTGCTGGTATGTATCCTGACGTTACCTCGTATCCGGAAATCTTATACGAATTCATTACTCCACGGCACTATTTTTTTGACCTGATTTATAATCCACCTGAGACACTATTTTTAGCAAAAGCAAAAGCCCGCGGAGCTACTGTTGCAAATGGTGAAAAAATGCTTGCCTTACAGGCCGATGAAAGCTGGAAGATATGGCGCAGTAAGGTTTTCGGCAGATCAGGAGGTAAGAATTTTTTTTAGTTCAGCAGGAACACCTTCCACTTTTTTCATAAGATAATTATAACAAACTAACGTCGTTTTTGCGTTAGCAATTATTACTAACCCGTTATTTCTTTTCACACATAAAGAATAGTATAATTCAAAACTTACTCTTGAAATTTCTCCGGTAAATATTTTTACTTCAATTATATCTTTATAGAATGCTTCGCTTTTATACTCAACCACGAGTTCGCTCATAATAAGAGAAGTGCCTTCTACATTAAGTTCTGTATAATTATATTGCTGTAGAAATTGCATCCTCGCCTCATGAAGTATGGACACTAAAGAATCGTTACCAAGATGATTGCCATAATTAATATCACTGATTCTTACAGGTATAGAAAATGCAGCAAGATGCTTTTTTGGTAACTCAAGCTTAATTCTTGCCATTTTATCTATTCATTATTGTCAATTGATTCCGGAGAATTTTGAGCAACATCTAAAAGATTAGTTGAAGTAGGAGAAAGCGTTGAAGTAAGCATGATCTGTTTCCACTTTTCAATTTTTTTATTCCACACAGCTTTTGGAGGGTATCCATTATCAGCAGAAACAATGAGCGTGGCTACCTTTCTTGAGATCTTTACAGGCTGGCCTTCAGGGCCGGCTATGGTTAAATATTTTTTTGTTTTGGAAACGTTTGTTTTATTATCAGCAATTGTTTTGTTTTGTTTTGATGCGGTTATTATTTCTTCCAGCGCCTGGTTATTAAGTTTTATAGAATCTTTATTTTGTGCTGATAAGTTTGATGGATTTTTGTATTGGAAAGTAACAAAAACAATCATCATAATAATAAGAACCGCAGCAGCCGCAGATAAATAAAATAATGTTTTTGACTTTTTTTTCTGCGGCGGTATTGAAAATACTTTTGGCGCATGTATACCTTGCAATTGTTCGCTTATTTTGTTCCAGGCCGATGCTGGCGGCTCTGCTTCATAATTATATATTTTATCTTTAAACTGTTGCATAAGGCTAAATTATTTTGTAAGATCATTACCTGCTGCGGTACTGATCTTTTTTACCAAAGATTTTTTTAAAACTCCTTTTGCTCTTGCAAGCTGCGATTTGCTGGTGCCTTCGGAAATACCAAGCATTTCAGCAATTTCTTTATGCGAGTAGCCCTCAATAATGTGCATATTAAAAACCGTTTTATAGCCTGGCGACAAATCATTTATCAACGCTATAATATCCTTTGCTGCCAACGTATCCAACACGGAAAGATCAGTATCTTCTACATTATTTTCATTTACCTCAGACACATTGTACAACTTCACTTTCTTTCTATAATGTTCAATAGAAGTGTTCACAAAAATTCTTCTTATCCATCCTTCAAATGAGCCTTCGTTTCTGAACTTGGAAAGATTTTTAAAAACTTTTATAAAACCTTCCTGTAGTAAATCATTGGCATCATCTGTATTGCCGGAATATCTGAGACAAACTCCATACATTTTTGAAGAATAATTTTGGTACAAAAATTTCTGCATTTGCCTGTCGCCGTTCATGCAGCCTTGTATTAAGTCTTTTTCTGAAGGTATATAGTTGCTTTGCCTGTTCAAGTTTTTTAGTTTACTTATACATTTTTAATATGTTGTAAAAAATGTACCAGTTTTTCAATTGCTTTTTTTCTATGGCTGAATAAATTTTTTTCCTGTAGAATCATTTCTGCAAAAGTCTTTTGAGATCCGTCGGGTTTAAAAATGGAATCGTACCCAAAACCCATGTTGCCGCATCTTTCATTTATAATTATGCCTTTGCATATTCCTTCAAAAATAGTATGTTTTCCTTTAATAGTAAGGCAAATAACAGTTCTAAATTGCGCTTGCCGCTCTTTGATGTCTTTCATTTTATCAAGCAGTTTTTGAATATTGGCATCAGCAGATCTATCGTTGCCGGCGAACCTTGCGCTTTTTACACCAGGCAGCCCGTTCAATGCTGTTACCTCCAGGCCGGTATCTTCCGAAAAGCAATTTGTTTTGGTAAGATTATAAATAACATTCGATTTTTCAATTGCATTTTCTTCGAGTGTGTTAAAAGGTTCAGGTATTTCAATATTTATGTTTGCCTCCTGTAAAGAAAGTAAGGTAAAATTATTTTTGATCAGGCTGCGCACTTCAATAACCTTATTTAAATTATTGGTTGCAAAAATGAGCGTAGTCATTTTTAAATAGTCATTTTTAAATATTAAACATTTTTTGAAGAGAGATCCACAATTGTTTCTTTAAAGCTTTGTTATTCTGAAGTTCATCAAATGAAGGGCTCAGCACATATTGCTGCTCTTGAAAATTTTGTATCTGGAAAAAAGGAATTTCAAATGGCAGATCTATATGATGGGCTGAAACGCCAAACAGCAAAGCCTTTGAAGCATTTAACTGTGCAGTTATGTTGCGATAGCTTATTGAATTATTTTTTGCAATGTTTATAAAAGCAATATCATTCATTGTTAATTTACATGCAGCTAACAGCCCTTCTAAAAATTTCATTGACTTATCATCCAAAAATTTATTTTCATCATCTTTGCCGAGAAATACTATCTTTTTTTTGTTACCACCTAAAAAGATAATTTCTGCTTCATTTTCGGTATCTGTTTTTCCAGCATTTTTTTTATTATATACCAAATTATTTTTGAAAATTGACTGATAAATAAATGCGGGAAGTTGTATTTTATCAATGCTCATGGTTGTCTTTACCTTTTATTTTTTGTTTCTTTGCAGTAAAATTAATGATATGACCGCATCTGCAGATTTTAATATAACAAAGGTTGAAAGTAGCCGGCTTCATTCAATGCCATCAGAGAATATACAGTTTGGTAAATACTTTACTGATCACATGCTGGAGGCAGATTATGAAGATGGTGAATGGAAGCATATTGAAATAAAACCTTATCAGCCTTTATTGTTATCGCCATCGTTGGCTGCCTTGCATTATGGACAGGCAATTTTTGAAGGAATAAAAGCTTATAAAAATGAAGAGGGTAAAGTGCAATTATTCAGGCCCATGGAAAACTTCAGGCGTTTTAATATTTCTGCGGTAAGAATGGAAATGCCTGTTATACCTGAAGAAATTTTTATGGAAGGAATAAAAGAGCTTGTTAAGCTTGATGCGGCATGGGTTCCAGCTAAAGCAGATCATTCATTATACATAAGGCCTTTCATGTTTGCCAGCGATGAGATGATTGGGGTGCGGCCATCACAAAAATATAAGTTCATAATAATTTGCAGCCCGGCTGGCCCATATTTCAGCACTCCGTTAAAAATTTATGTAGAAGAAAAATATGTAAGAGCAGTGCCGGGCGGTGTTGGCTATGCAAAAAATGCAGGTAACTATGGCGCAGCTATGTTTCCATCAGCAGAGGCAAAAAGAAAGGGCTACGACCAGGTATTATGGATGGATGCGATAGAACATAAATATGTGCAGGAATGCGGAACGATGAACATTTTTTTTATAGTTGGCAACACAGCTATAACTCCTGATCTGAAATCAGGAACTATATTGTCCGGTGTTACCAGAGACAGTGTCATCACGCTTTTGCAGGACGAAGGACTTACAGTGGAAGAACGAAAATTGAGCATTGATGAAATAGCAGATGCTTATAAAAACCATACACTCAAAGAAGCTTTTGGCACTGGCACTGCTGCCACTATTTCACCCTTAAAAGAGCTGCGGTATCAAGATCTTATTATGACTTTTAATGTAGAAGAACTGGAGGTTTCTAAAAAAATAAAGAAGAAATTGAAAGATATTAGGCAGGGTATTACTCCGGATGTACATGATTGGATGATGCCGCTTGATTAATAATAAATTCTCATTTCAAATAATTTTGGAATTCTTCATTAGCACACTTACCTTTGCCGTCCAAAAAAAATAAGGTTTTATAATGCCTACAATACAACAGTTAGTTAGAAAAGGACGGACGATCATAAGAGCGAAAAGTAAATCAAGAGCTCTTGATAGTTGTCCGCAGCGTCGTGGCGTGTGCACAAGAGTTTATACAACAACTCCTAAAAAGCCCAATTCTGCGTTGCGTAAAGTAGCTAAAGTAAGGCTTACAAATAAGATTGAAGTAATTGCTTATATACCCGGCGAAGGCCATAACCTGCAGGAGCACTCGATAGTTCTTATCCGCGGCGGAAGAGTGAAAGACTTGCCAGGCGTGCGTTACCACATAGTAAGAGGCAGCCTTGATACTGCTGGAGTAAAAGACCGTAAGCAAAGCAGGTCTAAATATGGCACTAAAAGAGAAAAAGCTAAAAAGTAATAAACACATATTTAATAAATTATAAATGCGTAAAGCACAGGCAAAAAAACTTCCTTTAGCTCCCGATCCAAAATTTCAGGATAAGCTGGTTACCCGTTTTGTAAACAACCTGATGTGGCAGGGCAAAAAAAGTGGTGCATACACTATTTTTTATGAAGCTTTAGAAAGAGTAAAGAAAATATCTGGCGAAGAAGGGTATGAAGTTTGGAAAAAAGCGTTGGCAAATGTAACTCCCGGAGTAGAAGTAAAAAGCCGCCGCATTGGTGGCGCTACTTTCCAAATACCTGCGGAGGTACGTGCAGATAGAAAAACATCATTAAGCATTAAATGGCTTATAAAATATAGCCGGGACAGAAACGGGCGCAGCATGTCTGAAAAACTGGCTAATGAAATTGTTGCTGCAAGCAAAGGAGAAGGCGCAGCTTATAAAAAGAAGGAAGATACCCATCGTATGGCAGATGCAAATAAAGCATTTGCTCATTTTAGAATCTGACAATCAAAAGCTTTTTTATATAAGCCCTTTCTGTATGGAAAGGGTTTTTCTTTTGTTGTTAATTATCTGTTTTTACTCTTTCTTTTCAGCAGAAATATTTGTACCTTTGCGCCTCCAAAAAGTTATTTAATAAAAATTTACTAATAATAAAATAAATGGCTATGGCCGACTTAAGATTTCAAAGGAATTTTGGTATTGCTGCTCATATTGATGCAGGTAAAACCACTACAACAGAACGCATATTATATTACACCGGGGTGAACCATAAAATTGGAGAGGTTCATGATGGCGCTGCTACTATGGACTGGATGGCTCAGGAACAGGAGAGAGGTATAACTATTACTTCGGCTGCCACTACTTGCTTTTGGAATTTCCCAACGGTTCAGGGAGCTAAAACCGGGGAAACCAAACAATATAAATTCAACATTATTGATACGCCCGGTCACGTGGATTTTACCGTAGAAGTGGAACGTTCATTAAGAGTACTGGATGGCTTGCTTGCATTGTTTTGTGCGGTGAGCGGAGTAGAGCCTCAAAGCGAAACGGTATGGCGCCAGGCCAACCGTTATAAAGTACCGCGTATAGGTTTTGTAAATAAAATGGACAGAGCCGGCGCTGATTTTCTTAACGTGGTAAAGCAGGTGAAAGAAATGCTTGGGGCAAAGGCTGTTCCTTTGCAATTGCCTATTGGTGCGGAAGATAGCTTCACAGGTGTAGTTGATCTCATCACCATGAAAGGTATGGTTTGGGATGATGCCACACAAGGAATGACCTACAAAGAAGTTCCCATTCCGGATGACATGAAAGAAGAAGTGGACGAATGGAGGCAGCATTTGATAGAAGCAGTTGCAGATTATGATGAGAAATTGTTAGAGAAATTTTTTGATGACCCCAATACAATCACGGAAGATGAAATTCATGAGGCAATAAGAAAGGCAACGATAGATATTTCTATTATCCCAATGATGTGCGGGTCTTCTTTTAAAAATAAGGGAGTACAAACTGCGCTGGATGCCATTGTAAGATACCTGCCTGGGCCAAAAGACATTGAAGCTGTGAAAGGAATAGACCCTGATACAGGTGACGAAGTGGAGCGCAAGCCTGATGCTAAAGAGCCTTTTGCTGCCTTGGCATTTAAAATTATGACGGATCCTTTTGTGGGTCGCCTCGCTTTCTTTCGTGCCTATTCAGGCCATCTTGACTCAGGCTCTTATGTGTTAAATACAAGAACGGGTAAAAATGAAAGGATTTCGAGGATCATGCAGATGCACGCCAACAAGCAAAATCCTATTGATTTTATTGAAGCAGGCGATATAGGCGCTGCCGTTGGTTTTAAAGACATTAAAACAGGTGATACACTTTGCAGCCAGGATCATCCGATCATTCTGGAAGCAATGACCTTTCCTGAGCCTGTTATTTCAGTAGCCGTAGAGCCTAAAACGCAGGCTGACGTTGATAAAATGGGCATGGCTATCGCAAAGCTTGTAGAAGAAGATCCTACATTAAAAGTGAAAACTGATGAAGAAACAGGGCAAACTATTTTAAGCGGAATGGGTGAGCTGCATTTGGAAATTATTGTAGACAGGATGAAGCGTGAATTTAAAGTTGAAATAAACCAGGGCGCTCCGCAGGTAGCTTATAAGGAAGCATTTAAAAATATGATCGAGCACCGTGAAGTGCTTAAAAAGCAAACAGGTGGCCGCGGTAAATTTGCTGATATTATTTTTGAAATAGGGCCTGCTGATGAAGAGTTTTTGAAAGAGGGAAAGGGTAATTTCCAGTTTATAAATGGCTTATTTGGAGGTTCTATTCCTAAAGAATTTGTTCCTGCCATACAAAAAGGTTTTGAAACTGCAATGACCACAGGTGTGCTGGCTGGTTATCCGATGGAAAGTATGAAAGTAAGAGTGTTCGATGGTTCTTTTCACCAGGTGGATTCTGATGCCATGTCGTTTGAACTTTGTGCTAAGCAAGGCTATCGTGAATCTGGCCGCAAAGCCAAGCCTGTACTGCTTGAGCCTATAATGAAAATAGAAGTGTTAACTCCTGATCAATATATGGGTGATGTAACAGGCGATCTTAACCGCCGCCGCGGAATGTTAGAAGGTATGGATAGCAAGCATGGCGTGCAGGTTATTAAAGCCAAAGTTCCTTTAAGTGAGATGTTTGGCTATGTTACGCAATTGCGTTCACTTTCCAGTGGCCGCGCTACATCCACGATGGAATTCAGCCATTATGCGCCAGCTCCGGCTAATATTGCAGAAGAAGTAATAGCCAAGCAAAAAGGTAAAGTGAAAATAGAAGATTAAAAAATAATATATAATTATTTGTAGAGCCCTGTTTTTATAAGCGGGGTTTTTTTATAAGACAAGCTTATGCTAACTGTTACCTTGTGCTTGTTTAAGTTTTAATAAAGCATAAAAAGAAATATTAATTTTATTTATAAATAAAAGAACAATATTTTGATAAATAAACTATGAAGAAGGGAACAGCAACCAGCACATTTGGAACGAATGGAAGAGAGAACCATGATTCGCAAAAGTTTTATGATACGAAGCTTTATAAAGAAATAAATAAAGATACTCTTCAGCAAAATGAGCCTGATAATGCTTTTCCTGAACAATTAGAAAATAAAATTATCCTTATGTCATCGGAAGCAATGATTGATATTCCGGATAATTCGGTTCATTTGATGATAACATCTCCGCCTTATAATGTATCAAAAGAATATGATAAAGATCTTTCATTAACTGAATATTTATCATTATTAAAGAAGGTTTTTAAAGAAACATTTCGTGTGCTGGTGAATGGTGGCAGGGCTTGTATAAACGTTGCTAACATTGGCAGAAAGCCTTACATAGCTTTAAGCGATCACATTTCTTCAATTATGATTAATTGCGGCTTTAATATGCGCGGAGAAATTATCTGGAACAAGTCTGCTGGCGCAGGGGTATCCACGGCATGGGGAAGCTGGCAATCTGCAAGTAACCCGACGCTTCGGGATGTGCATGAATATATTTTGGTGTTCTCAAAAGGTGATTATAAACGTGAAGCAAAAGGAAAACAAAACACAATAACCAAAGAACAATTTATTGAATGGACTAAATCTATCTGGACAATGAACCCGGAACGTGCGAGGAAGATCGGCCATCCTGCGCCTTTCCCTGAAGAGCTTCCATTCAGGCTTTTGCAATTGTATTCTTTTACAAATGATATTATTCTTGATCCTTTCGCAGGTAGTGGAACTACTGGTGTTGCCGCTTTAAGATCAGGAAGAAAATTTATAGGTTATGAAATAAGCGAAGTCTATAAAAGTCTTGCTGATAAAAGGTTTGAGCCTTTATTGGAACAAAGCGATAGTGTTGTTTAATTGCTGCAACTTATTTCTTGTTTTACTTTAGCGCTTTATAATTTCAAAATATCATTTACATAAAAGCATATAATTTTTATATAAAAAAGTTTATAAAAAAATACCCGGTACACACAGGGTATTTTTTTAAGAAATAAATTTGAAGACTTATTTATTTACAACCAGTTTTTGGTTATAAGTATCCTTATCAGTTTTTACTGAGACTATATACATTCCATTTTGAAGCGCTTGAATGTTTAAAGAATAGGTGTTGCTCTGCGACTCTATTTCCTGAGAGAGAAGTCTTTTGCCATCCAAAGAATATATGGCGACTTGTGCATGCTGCATTGGCTCACCAAAGTTTAGTGTGGTGAATGAACTTGCAGGGTTTGGTGTGATCGTAAAGAAGGATGCCTTGCCAGCAATGCTTACTGCTATTACCTTGGAAAAATTATAGTTGCCATCTATATCAACAATTTTTAGCCTGTAATATTCCACACCCTTTGATAAGACATTGAGATCTGCATACTCATAAAGGTTATTATTCCCCGCTTTTGCAGGTATAGAATAAGCATCAGTAAAGCTTTTTGCATCACTGCTTTTTTGCAAAATGTACTTACTTATATTTACCTCATTAGCAGTGGTCCAGTTTATTTTAACCGTGTTTGCGCTGTACCTCGCATCAATATCAGTAAGCGTTACAGGCAATGCGGATGTAAGTACATTGTAGCTATGCCATGCTACATTGCTTGTGTTAAACAACCAGAACATTCCATTTGCCCACGCTACGCCGTAAGCCGGAGGTTGCTCCGCTGTGGAAGGTAAATGACTTGTGGCTACATAATTACCATTCACGTCAAGAAAATATACAGCCCTGTTTACATAATCATATACCGCATATTCTTTTCCGATGCAGCCTGTATAAACCACTGTATTTGCACTAATATCACCTATAACAGCAGGCAGCCCGGCTACGGCCTCAGTATTCGCCAGGGTATTGGTGGAATAATTATATTGATAAATAGAATCTGACCTGTAATAAATAATAAAATTGTGAGCTGAATCGTAATTGCCAACACTTTGGGCAAAAGGAACTGCATTGGTATTATAAATGTAAGTGCCACCGCCCGTTGCATAATGAGTAGTGCTGTCAATATTTATATTTATGATTCCCATTCCACTTTGAACATTTCCATCAAGCTGGTGTGTATTAGCATTCCACCAAATGCCTCTGTAATCAAAGCCTTGCGCAACGCTGCTCAAATTAGTGCCGGTGCTGCTAAAAGTTTCAATTGGAAAGAGAGCGCTGCCTGCATCCACACTATAATACAGACTGTACAGCGGGCTGTAAGTAAGTCCTGTTCTGGTTCCGCTGCTATTAAGACTTGGCAGCGTGATGCCGGCTGTTGCATTAGTAACCACGTTGCACTGTGGCTTTGCGGACTGAGAAAGTATGAGTAAAAATGTAATAAATAATGTAAGCTTGCGCTTGAGTAAAAATGAATTCATAGAAAAATTTTGATAATGAGCATTAGTTTATATAAAAGAAGGGATGTTCGTTTAGACATTCAAATTTCGTAAATGTTTAAATAGGTTAAACAAAAATTATTTTTTTAAACAACAAGATTGCGATCAGATATTGAGTATTTTATTTGATGATCATTGACTGCAAAATGCCTAAAGTCTTTTCGTCTCTTTTGTCTTTAAAATATTTTTTCAAAAGATCAGTATAAACTTTTTCCTCCGGTGAAACATAAGAAAATAAAGTAAGGCTTGATAGAAACTTTACATCATCAGGATAGCCGAATATATCACTCGCTGTTTTATTTTTTATTTCAAATAGTATCTGGCAACATTCCTGAAGCCGCTTTCCTAAAACCGGATATAGTAAATATTCTTTGGCTTCTTTTATTGATTTAATTGAGTAATATTTGGATGTATCACTAAAGCCAAGGTCTTTTATTTGTGGAAAAATGAACCACATCCAGTGCGAAGTTTTTCTGCCCTGCTTTAACTCTTTTACCACATGCGGATAAATGTTTTCCTGCGCTTTAATAAACCGAACAATATCTGTATCAGCAATCAATAGTAAAAATTTATTAAGATATAAAGATAAAGATGAATGAACAGGCTTACTTATTCATTTACATATTTTAAGATAGCATCAGCAACCTGCTCTGTATCGCCATCAAAGTGATGGCCGCCGGGAAGCACTTCATGCGCATATTTTTTTAAGGTTAATCTTTTAAGGTCAAGGTCATTTTCATCACTTCCATTCATGAGTACAATGTTGCCGTTATTAATTTTGTTCAGCTCACTTATTACATCCATGCTTCTTTTAGTGTTGCCCCCAAACATATCGCTCCAGTGCGTTTCAAAATCTGTGCTACCCGAAGAGGCGATCAAAATAGATGCGAGCACCCTGGCTTGCATAGATTGCGGAAGCCTGTTTATAACGAAAGGCAAAACATCTGCCCCGAAAGAGTAACCCACCATTACCACCTGTTGATTTGCCCGGCCAGCAAGCTTTTGAAAAATAGTATTATTTATGGCAATGGTAGTTTGCTCCGGTGTCTTCTTATCACTGAAGTATGATTTAGCATTTAACGAAATAACATCATATCCTTTTTTATTTAAAGCTTCACACAATTGAGTGGAAAATTTATTAAAGCCTCCATCCCCGGAAATATAAAATACCAAAGCTTTATTATGAGTAGCTGCCGCCCACTCTTTTACCGGGAAATCCTGTGCTGCTGCGCTTTGCACTAATATTATTAAAAATGAAAATATCAAAAATGTAATTGCCTTTTTTTTCATAAATGTGTTTATGGTTGCATCACTTTGTTTAGCGCTGCAGGAAGCTGCAGCAAATCATAATCGGTTTCATATACCAGAAATTTATCTTCCCAAATCGTTGCATACTTTTCTTTAAAATCCCGCAGCCCATGATAATGCTTAAAGCGCCTGAATTTTTCTCCGGCAAATTTTATAATTTGTTCGGCAGGGTTTTGCGGTTCATTTATACCTGTCATTGGCGTAAGCCCAAGATTTATATATTGGCAATTATGTTCTTTAGCATATTCTATGGTTTTTAGTATAAGCGCATCCATGCAGCCGCCCGGCGCTTCAGAGGTTTTTCTTATTAAATCATACGTACATTCTTCAGGTGTATAATCCGGTATAATATTTAAAAAAGCGGCAATTTTTCCTTCTGCATCTGTAATGGTTATCACATCCTGCCTGGCAATTTCTTTTTCATCAAAAAGCCCCTGGGAGAATACCTGTTCTTCTTTATCAAAAGCGCTAAGCCATTCATCCGAAACTTTTCGTAGTTCTGTTACCAGGCTTTCATTCAGCGGCGCTTTGTGAATAGCGGTTACATATCCTTTCTTTTGCAAACTGTTCAAGCCATTTCTCAGCGACTTTTTATCTTTGCCTTCGAGCGTAAACTTTTTTACATCCAGTATAGCTTCCTGGCCAATGATCATCTTTTGCTTACGCAGCTGGTTAAATAACAAAATACTGTTTTCATCCACACGATAAAAAGCAGTTTTCAACCCCATCTTTTTACACTGCTCATAAAACTCAGCAAGCACTTCCATTTTATTTTCTTCAGCACACACGGGCTCTTCCAGCACTATGGCAAAGCCGTTGGCAATGCGGTAAGAAACAAAAGCATCATGCTTATCAGAAAAAAAGAACAATTTATCTTTATATATTTTAAAATAATCAACAGAAGAATTGCCGTATTGCGACAGCAAAAATGCAGCACGCTCCCTGCCGCTTTCATTTGAAACTTCTATTTTTAAAAAAGGTTTAATTAAGGTAAACAAAAGAAATCCCCAGCTTATAAAGCCAAGTATCCTTATAAGCCATATAAACTCCTGCCCAAACAGCGTGAGCGGATGCAAATCATTACCACCGAGCAAAAAAATATCCATTGTGTGTGTGATGCTTTGCTTCCAGGTAAAATCTATACCGAAATGTTTTACATCAATAAAATAAAAACTGAAGTAGCCAAAAATAAGCACTGATAAAAAAACGATGAGCACAGAAAGCAGTCCCATTCTTATCCACTTTATGCTGCTTCTTATCCTGTACTGGTTATGGCTTAATAGTAATAAAATAATGATGCCGGCAGCCACTGATGCTTCTTCATAATCCAAAGCCTTGGTAAGGTTTCCTATTAATGATAATACCGAAAGAAGCAGGGCAAGCCGCCACGCATTCTTTAATCCTTTAAACATAAAAGCAGAAGTGATGAGTAGTGCAAGCCCGATAAATAATACAAGAACATTAGATGCATTGATGGCTTCTAAGGGAAGAAATTCTCTTATAAGCTTAAGCCTTATTTTTAAAGGAGGCGTTACCACAGAAATAATATTAATAAGGCCTAATAAAAAAATAAGCACTGCCGGAAAAATTCTTATAAATAAATGCCTGCCCCGCCATGCAAAGGCAAGTACGCCCAGCAGCATAGGCAGCCAGAATTCAAATACACGATATAAAACAGTTATGGATAAAGCCTGTACGGTGCTGTAGCCATACATCTCAAGGATATATACCAATGATATTTCCACGGCGCCGAGGCCCCGTAAAAAAGGAGAAGTAATCATTAGCAAAACCGAAACAATATATGCAATGGCAGCTACATTCAGGGATGCCGGAAGGCCCAGCGCCATCATGGCAATATAAATATGAAACATACCAGTGAGCTCTACGCCGGTGGAGAATAAAATAGCACCACCATATTTTTTATTGCTTACGTTGGCCGCAAATAACTCATCAATGTAGGGCGCCACCTTAGGCAATTTTTTTTCAATGTACTGATATACTTTTTGTTTTTGCTTTAAAGAGCGTGCCAGCCAAACAATGCCTGCAATTATACACACAATAAGTATGAGCCCGCCCCAGGCGCCTGCCACATGCTTGTTAGCAGATAAAGCAAATAATATTATAACCGGAAAACCAACAAGGAAAACTGTAAACAATCCGGCAAATGCATATAAGCCGCTTGCCTGGTGTATCTGCGTTTTATTAAAGCCCCTTTTTCTTAATTGGGATGGCGTATAAGCTAATGCGCTTACGCCGCCTGCTGGTAAAAAAATACTTAGAAAATTTCTTTTAAGCCAAAGCTCAATGGCATCAATCCACTTAAGCGAAAGCCCAATAGATGAAAAGCTGCTAACATACATCCCACTTTGAAAAAGGATGTTTACAACAGTAATAAAATAACCAATAAGAATCCATTTCGTATCTGCATTTTGTATCTGCGGAATGATTTGCAGCAACTCTTTTCTTTCGCTGCGAAAAAAAATAAAGGCCAGTAATATCATTAAAAGAGCCAGTATTTCTCTCCAATATAATTTGGGCGAAAAAGAACGGATCCTGGTATATAAAGAAGAAATCTGCAGGTGTTTTTATTTGTAAAGATAAGAAGAACAATGATGAGTAAGGGTAAAGTGTTTGGCATAAACATTACCGTTTTGTATTATATATTTGATTGAGTATAATTCCTGTTTTTGCCTGCAATAAAGTTTTTTCTTTATTAAATTTATATACATTACACCCATAAACTTTATAAGAAATATATTTTGTAGCAAATAATTTTTAAAGAAAATATATTATTTCTAAGATGCCTTATTGTGCGGTAGGTTACAACTGCACCTCATTATAAAAACAAAAACAGATGGCAAAGCATTTAAATGAAAATGGTTTTTTTAAAAGCACAAAACATCCTGAACTAAAGGAACACAAGATCATGCTTGATTTCAGAGATGAGTATGCGCAAGAAGCATTGTTAAAATATGCTTCTTCAACCCATGATGCTGAATTAGCAGAAGATATTAAAAAGGGCATTGAAAATGTGCGTAAAAAAGGATTAACCAAAAAGCCTGATTAAGCTGCGATGCGATAACAAGCAGTTAAACTGCTCGTTATCGCATTAAATATAGCTGATGCAAATTTTAATTTATCACTTTACTACAAAGTTTTCTGTATAATAGCCCGCTTTACCTTCTTCGTCAATGCCTTGTATAAGCAGGGTGTAGGTACCATGTATGTCAGATGTATAAAATGAAAGATCTTTTGCGCCTTTGGTTGTATTTAACTGCGGGTTCCAGTAAAGAACATTACGATAGTCTGGCAGGCGGCTTTGCTGCTGTTGTTGCGTTTCATATTGAGGCTCATAAAATTCTCTTTTATATTGTAGTCCATCATACTCCACAACAAGTGAACCCGGATCAAGCTGGTAGCCATCAAGATCGCCATTATAAGTTGCGTAGCTAACTATTCCATCATATTCTTTATTGCCTTTATAAAATCTGGTCGCTGTTACATCCACCTTTTCAATTTTTAAAGGATCTATATTAATTATTTTAGTAACATCGAACACGGGAACGCCATCTATTAAAGTAAGTGGGGCTTTATTAAAATAGCTTATATCAGGCTCATTAAAAACTTCATAGCGAAAACCTTTCTCTCTTTTTCTTACATGCACTTCCTTCACATATTCTTTCATCACCTCTTCCATAGTTGGGAAACGCGTGTAATTATCAAGATAATAACTTTTGAAAGGGATACCGTAAAATGCAGTAGTATCATATTGCGCAGGCAAGCTAAAGTTGTCTTGCTTTGAAGGCTGGTAAACGCTTTGCGCCTGCGCACCTGTGCTTCTTAATATGATAGTATTAGCTTCACTAGCGTGAAGAATAAGGGGTGAAAGATTATTCTCAATAAATTTATCAGAAAATGGATTATCAATAAATATTCTGTAATCGCTGTCTGCCACATCTGGCTGAGCTATTAACTCACGGCTTCCATAAAATTTTTCAACATTAAATAAAACATTTCCGTTATTCTGGGATATTACCTGCGAAAACCTGAAGACTTTGCCTGGCACGGAAAGATATACATTGCGCCCTGCAACCTGCATCCCTGGCTGCTTTCCAGTTACTCTTCCTGTAACGATATGACCTTCATACTCTGGCAAAAAAGTAAAATCAGCCACTGTGTCTGTAAGGGTATTAATCCATTTAAACCTGCGCCAGCCTTGCGTTAGCATCAGGTTATCGGCAGCTTTATCTGCATCAAAATTGGTGCTATCAAAGTAATAACCGGGAGATTCTATATATCCTTTCACATCAGCGCCAAGCCATAAATAGTTTATAATGTTACTTGTTTGTTCTGGCTGTAATGAATCAGTAAGATAGATACTTGCTGATAGCTTTGCGTTTGCAGCATAACTGTTAGCCATAGACGAAGAAAGCCGGAGGCTTACTTTGCTTCTGGTTGTATATTCTTTTTGCAAACCTGTGGTTTTTATCTGTAAAATATTATGAGGCCTTTTGAAATACAATCTTTCACAAACCGGTTGCTTACTTTCATTAAACACAGTTATATGGGAAATGCCTTCTGCAAGTTCTGATTCATCAATAGAAAGCAATACTTTGCCATTTATCAAAGGCAGCATTTGAGCGCTTTTTACAAGAAAATCATTTTGTATTAAAACATAAACTGAATGTTCATCTGTAACATTGCAGGCTACATTTATCTCAATTTTTCCGGCATTATTTTTTACATGTAGCACATAACCGTTATCATATACCTGCGGTAAATTTTTAATAAGAACAGTATTATTCACTTTTATAACTGCCTGATAAACCTTTTGCTTTTCCGGTATAAATGAAAAGCTTCCCATACCAAACTTTTCCGTTGCAAAAGATGTTACAGTATCTTTTCCTAAAATAATGAAGCCCTTTGCCAGTAAGCCTTTTCCATTGCCTGCTGCAACTTTAAAAGCAATGGTATTTTGCATACCATACACCAGGTTACCGCCTTCGGCAAAAAAATCTGCATGTATAGAATCTGCATTTACAGTATTCTTTATTTCTGGTTTTTTATTAGGATTAATAATGCTTATCTGCTGGTAAAAATATAGATGAGGATCAAAATTTTTCATCCAGTTAGTATAGGCACGTATTATATAATTTCCACTTCTTACAGATGCTGGCAACACAAAAGAACCATCGCCTCTTCCTGAATCAATGCTGATCTTTCCCTGAAGCAAAGGCTTGTTATCATTGGTTAAAATTTCTACATAGCATATTTTACTTAGCAATGAAAAGCCATTTTGAGCATTTGTAATGTATGCTTTAAACCATAATGTTTCGCCCGTAGCATATACCGTTTTATCTGTATGAAGAAAAACTTTTTCCTGGTAGTTATTAGCTCCATACATTCCAAAGCTTTGTGGCACAAAGGATGCTTCATGTTGTGAAAAAGTTTTGCTTGCCTGAATAAGCAACAAAAGAATAAAGCAGCCTTTACTAAAAATAATTTTTAATACACTTTTATGTAATTTTTTAATAACCATGTTTTACCAGTAAAAAGGTTTTTGATTGGTGCCCCCTTGTAATGTACAATCCAGGCATGTTTTCTTATTTATCATAAGTCCTGTAGCACCTGAAAAATAATAAGCTGTATAAAAAGGATCCGGATAATCATAAATTAAATAGTTAGAAGGATTTTGTTGTATCAATATCATGTTACAATCAGGCCCTGTATATATATAACTCCAGTTGGTCACTTCAGCGTTATTAATAAATAATCTTTTTTGCTGAACAGAAGAGGCAGTGAAATAACCAATAACCACTTCCGCTGGATTTTTAACTGAATGAATATTTCCTATAAGTTGGGAAGGTTGTGCATCAAAAATGGAGCCCAGGCTTTCAGTATTTTTTTTCAAAATTGAAAAATACTGGTAGGCTTTATCGGTGATGGCATATTGTTTTACCAATATGCTATATCGAATATTTATCTTAACTGAATTTTGAGGAACCGTGGCTATAGGCGCCATGCTAATTACATCCTGGCTAAGCGCCACCGATGAGCCAAGCAGTATATCTGATGAAATACCAGAGCTCCAGCAATTATATTTTTGAACAAGAGGATGATCTTCTACATAATAAATAATTCCGTTATCTACGCCAAGCTCGCTTTGGAGCTGTGCACGATATTGCCAGGTTTCAGTATAATCCCAACGGTAATATTTTGTATTGTTCGAAGGATCGTGCGTATCAAGATAAATCATCACATCATTTTGCTGCTGCCATGTAAGGCTGTCAATTGGTGGTGTTTGCTTCATCTCTACAAAATCGGATGCATAATCTTCGCCTGCCGTTGTAATGTGTAACCTGTACTTTACTGATGCGTTTAGTAATGAAGGATTAGATTTATATACTCCCTCACTTTGTTCAAAAAAAGAAATTACTTCTCCATCATCGCCCTGAACGCTAACGCTGGCACCGGTTTCAAAAGATGTGGAAGTGGTGGTATCAGTAAGTTTTGTTGTTCTGCTTAAAGTAATAACACTTGGTGAATCTGCACTGCTGATAAGTGTTCCATCTATTACCAGAAATTTATTATCTGCCTGTATGGCCGGCGGGTTATAAGGTTTTTTGCAAGTTATATTTACAGTTATAAAAACTACTAAAAGAAAAATTATGTAAAATATATTTTTCATTTTTAAAATCTGAAATTATAAGATATGAAAGGAATGGCTGTTCCAAAAATAGACAACTGGTAACCTTTAACTTTACCATTCTCCGATACAAAATAGGCGGAATATACGTTTCTTCTTGCTGTGAGATTGTAAACTCCAAACGACCATGAGTTGTGAAATGTCTGCTTTATTTTGTGGTTGCCATCAAGGTTTACAGATATATCACTTCTGAAATAATCCGGTATGCGGTAAGCATTTCTTTCAGAATACACAAGCCTTTGCGCACCGTTGGAATAAAATACACCGATAGGTAAAGTGATTGGCCTGCCGGTGCTGTAAACAATATTCAGAGATATGCTAAGCCGGTGAGAAAATTTATAATTACTAATAAAGTTTACTGTGTTGGGCTTATCATAGCTTGCAGGATAGTACCTTCCTTTATTTATGGTTTCACCGGCGAGTGAATCATCGCTTTTTAAGAACGTTCTTGAATATGTGTAGCTAAGCCAGCCATTAAGTTTGCCGCTAAGCTTTCTTATTAAAAATTCAGCGCCGTATGCTTTCCCTTTGGAGTTGATGATGTCTGTTTCTATATGAGGATTTAAAATAACAGAAGCGCCGCTTTTATAGTCTATCAGATGCTGCAAACTTTTATAATACACCTCTACAGATGTTTCAATGGTATTTTCCTGTAAGTTTTTATAAAAGCCTAATGAATATTGCTGGCTTACTTCGGGAGGCACATAAGTATCGCTAAGCTTCCATATATCCGTAGGAGAAATAGTGATGGTATTTGATAACTGGTGAATGTATTGACGCAAAGTGTTATACCCTATTTTAATAGAAGCATCGCCCGGCAAAATGTATCGCAGAGATAACCTGTACTCAGGGCCATGATATGTTTTGATTATCTTGCCTGCGCCATAAGATGTAGTATCCGTAATGGTTTCAGGCTGTTTGGGTAATCCTGCTACATAATCGTATACATTATGTGCGCCCATATAATTGAACATGGAATAACGTATGCCTGCATTAATGGTTAAGTTAGAAGTAATGTTGTATTGATAGCCCAGATAAGCTGCGCTTTCTATTCCTTTTTCGGATTGTAAAACATTCGGCGTTACCAGCGACTGGCTGCCTTTTGGCAAATAGCTTCCGGGATGCAAAGTGTAATAGATACCACTTATTCCAAAGTTAAAAGTTTGCCTGTTATCTTTTCTGTAAGTAAAATCTGCCTTAAAATTACTTTGATTTATATCATATCCAAGTGTATAACTATTTACAGCATTAGAAGCACTGCTTACATCATATTGATAATGATCTATACCTGCGGAAAAGATGCTGAATAATTTATTAGTATAAATATGTTTCCATTTAAGAATAATATTTTTATTGCCATATTTATAAGTAGTGTCTCTATCGAAACGAAAGTTATCATTGCTTATATAACCCGTCAGGTATAAATTATTTTTTGCATTAATAGTATGACTTATGTGAATGTTTGCATCATAAAAAGATGCCCTACTATTGCTATAAGCAGAGTTCGGCACAGCCTGTAATATCCAGTTGGAATAAGTAGTTCGTGCACCAAGTATAAATGTTGTTTTATCTTTTTTTATCGGTCCTTCAAGTGTAAACTTGCTGGTGAGCAAGCCTATGCCGCCGGTGCCGCTTATCTTTTTATCGTTGCCATCTTTGGTGCTTACTTCCAGCACAGAAGATAGCCTGCCACCGTACTGTACAGGTATTACACTTTTGTACAGTTCCACACCTTTTACCACATCAGTATTAAATGCTGAAAAGAAACCTAATAAGTGCGAGGGATTATAAACGGTTGCATCATCAAACAGTACAAGATTCTGGTCTGAAGCACCACCTCTTACGTTAAAGCCAGTGCTGGCCTCGCCTACAGAGGTTACACCTGGCAGTGTAAGCACTACGCGCAGCACATCGGCTTCGCCAAAAATTACCGGTACGTTTTTAATTGCTTTTACAGAAAGCCTGTCCACGCCCAATTGTGTGCTTCTTATGGCAGAGCTTCTTTCAGCAGTAATGATCACATTTTTAAGGCTTGGTATAAAATCCTGCAGTTCTACATTTAATTTTCCATCTCCATATACAACAAGATGCCTTTTAGTATCTTTCATGCCGAGGCTTGTTATTTCCAATGTATGCAAGCCTGGCTTCATTGTTATAGAATAATATCCAAACGGATCAGTAACTACGCCGGTATAAGAACTGTCAATATAAATAGAAGCGCCGGCAATTGCTTCACCGTTTTTAATGTCTTTTACAAAGCCGGTAAGTATTATATTATTTTTATGTGGCGAAGACCTTGATCCGATTTCATACAGCTTATTTTCTGAAAAAGCTGGTTTTGTTTTTTGTTTTACTTCTTCATATTGGGTGGTATCATTTTGTTCTATATTATCATTCAGGTTAAAAAAATCTTTTGTAAGTGCAGTTTGAAGGCTTTTATTTTTTGTAATAAAAACATGGTCAAGTGCATCAACAGAAAACCTGTAATCGGTATGTGCAAATATTGTATGTAAAGCATCTGCAAGACTTGCGTTGGCAAACGTTGCAATTACATTAAAAGAATCAAGCTGTGTTTCATCAAAATAAAAATGAAGAGTTGTGTTTGATTCAACGCGCTTTACAAACTCAGGAAATTTAATATCCTGAAAGGTGCCCGTTATACGATTTTGCTGTGCAAAAGAACTGGTTGCAAATGCAATACAACACAGGCCAATAACAACAGCACAAAGAGTTTGGCGCATTGCTTAGTTTAATGATGAATAATACTGTGCGGTTTTAATAATATCCTTCTCAATATGTTTTTTAAATCTTAGCCGGTTTTTTCTTATATATGATTGTACCTGATCTTTTTTATCGTTCAAAGCATTCAGTACACTATTTTTATTATTTATAAGATAAAGGCTTTTACCATTTTTAATATAATACTCATCTTCTTCTGTAAATGTGTATGGGTCCTCAGCATGAAGCCCTTTTTTTATTTTTTTTATACGCTTTATTAATACAGATGCCTTGCCTGAATACATAACATCGTATAAGCCTTTGGTAATATTATTATCCGACCCTTCTATTTGTGAAACTGTTTCAAACCGGTGCCCTGCAAGTGTAAAATATTGAATCTTTTCTGAAAGCAATTGCATTACATCCTGCTGATTGTTTTGATAGGCTACAATTACCTGCCTTACTTCATCAAACATCATGAGAATATTTTTATATAACGTGCCGTCATAAAATATATCACCATTTTGCAGATCATCATTTATATAAAAAGGAAATCCTTTTACTCCCGGTTCATATTTATAATATTCTTTACCTGAATAAATTTGTGCTGATGAATTGATTTTATTATAAAAAAAATGTATTGTATTCCCGAATGCAGTAGTGTCGCCAGATAGCTCTCGCTGTGCATTTGAGAGCAAGAATGTAAACATGAAACTGAGAACAAAAGAAGTGTAACGCAAGCAATACATCCGTAAGCAATTTGTTTGAAAAAAATAAATATAGGATTAATTTACCTGACACCTATAATCATATAATCGCTGCAAATGAATAGGTTGTTTTCTTTGCATGTAATGGATTTTGGCTCTTGATTAATTTTCAGTGTATCAAACTATTAAGATGAGAATTAAAATACTTAATAAATATTATTCGTATGTAACATAACTGTTATGCTACATACTTTTTTATATAAACATTATATTTTAAACCCTACGGTAAGCATAAGGTTTCCACCTGTATTTTTTATGTTGGCTGGTGTATTTGGTTTATCCTGCAGCTGGTAAGGAAAGTTTACATCTTTGGTAAGCGAGTAAATATAAGTAAGATCAATAAAGATGCCTTTGTTTCTGTAACCTGCGCCACCGCTCAGTTTATAAAGGCTTGCGCTTTCATTTTTATACGGGTTTCCGTAGTAAGCGCCACCCAGCCGAAACATGTAGGTATTAAATTTCATTTCGCCACCTATCTTCACATTTACAGCACCTTTATATTCGTTACCTAATGCTTTATTTAAAGAATGATAATAATCTGTAGCTGACTGGTCAGTGTTATCAAATGGCTTGAAAGTATTGCCTTTGTAATTAATATATTCAATATCGGCTGTAACAAAGCCAAGCTGTTGCTTTACATCTTGTGCTTCATGAAAAATTAAAGAACCGCTTGCAATTAATTTAAAAGGAGTTACCAGGTTATACTTCGATTGTAAGAGCGCACCGTTATTAAGATCTTTTGATTGTTGTGTTTTAGTGCCTGCGCCGCCATAGCCTTCAAGGTCTGTGGTAATTGTTGCATTATATTCATCTGTTAAGCCATAAAAGGTAGGCGTGTGCACCGCCAGGCCAAGCCTTACATTTTCTTTAGGTTTATATATTACACCAAGCTTTACATTTATACCCACACCTTTTGTTTGTAAGGTTTCATCTTCTTCAAAATAATTAAAGTTGTTGTTTGTATTGCCCGATGCATCCGTTTCCCTGTAAGAGCTGTTGCGCCTGTAATTTAAAAAAGGAAAGCTAAGCGTACCGCCAAGAAATAATTTTTCTTTTATATCTGCACCGCCGCCAAAAGATACATCAGTGATGCCTCCTGATGTATGGATTGTATTTTCCTGTATAAGCCCAAATGCAGGATTGGCAAGGCTTCTATAGCCTGTAACTGAGCCATCGGTACCTTGCAAAGTATCTATTAAAAAAGTATTGAAAGCCAGGCTCGATCCAAACGGATAATTTTTTTCAGCATCATTCACGTCCGTCACGTTGTTACTGGTAAGTTCTTCCAGGTATTTTTCAGAGTAAGAGCTCAAGGTGTTTGTTCCCTTATAATAAATGTTGTTATTAAAATCCGCCATCCTGTTTACGCCTATGGCAAAAGTAAAATTTTTGGAGCTGCCTGTTGCAGAGGTGGAAGGCGATGAAAATAATAAACCACTTGCACCCAGCACAAAATTATTCCGGTTACTTGATGAAGCAGTGCTTAGATAATTTGATGATACACTTTTTAATGTATAGCCCGGTGTAACAACAAACTCATCGGTTTTATAAAAGCCAAGCCCCGCCGGGTTTATAAAAAGAGAAGTGAACTCTCCGCCTAATGAGGCGCCTGCCCCGCCTATGGCTTGATTGCGCGCAGTTCCATTTTGGGTAAGCCACGAATACCTGAGCGCATCGGCGGGCTCTTGGGCATAGCAAGGTATAGTAAGCAGCAAAGCCAGAGCTGCTAATACATAATTTAATTTAATCATAAAAGATTATAATTTTTTAATCAATACCGGCTATGTGCGGCATTATAAATAGTACCTTTTATTAGTGCCTGAAACCTCCGCCGCCTCTGCTTCCGGAAGATGAGCTACCACTGTTTGAAAAGGAACTTGTTGATCTGGGAGGTGTATAATTATTGTTGTTATTAAAAGTACGGAATGAACCTTGCGATGTGTTGGTTGATGGAGAAACAATCCTTCTTATTAAGCCACCAAATCCAGTAGTTGCGGGCTGTTGCTGTTGCCTGGTGAATGTTCTTACAGGCGCAGAACTATTTGTTACAACAGGTCTTGTATTGTTGTATGCGTTAAGGTTATACATTCTTGGCGCATGGTAAGTACCGGTTCCACTATAAAATTTGTTGGTATAAACAGCAGGGTAATAAGTATAGAAAGGTGAATAATACGGTGAATATCCGCCTAAGTAGGGTGAATTAAAACTGGTAATGTAAGGAGAATAAAAGCTGTTATAATAATTTGGATAAAATGTAATACCTGTGCTGTAAGGGTTGTAAAAAGAATATGGATTATAAAAAGAAGATCCATAAATACTATAAGGATTATAACCCATACCCAGGCCGAAAGATAAGCCACTGCTATATAAAGGAGCGCTGTTGCCTTGCAAGCTGTTGTTATAAGCATAGCTGTCTTTATCCTGCTCGTTATTGCTGGTAACATACCCATCTTCTTGCTGCGGCGGTGCAGGTGAGTAATACACATCGTCAGGCGTTTGACCAATGCGGTATGCAGAGCTGCAGCTTGCCAGCATTATTACTGAAAAAATAAAAAAGATATATTTTAGTTTCATAGCTGTAAGTTTTATAAATTTTAAAAATGAAGTTATTACTTTTGCGGCCTGTTACTGTAAATTTAAACATTTCTAAGCACCTGCCATCATCATTTTTATAACATATTTTTTTAAAAATAGTTAGCGTATTGCAAAGCATTTTTAAAAAATACGCCTTTCATTTTTATTATAAATAAAAAATATGAGTAAGGAAATTACTTCACGTGCATCGGATTATTCGCAATGGTACAATGATATTATTTTAAAGGCTGGCCTTGCCGATTATAGTGCAGTGCGGGGCTGCATGGTAATAAAACCTTATGGCTTTGCACTTTGGGAAAACATGCGCGACCAGCTTGATAAAATGTTTAAAGCTACAGGCCATCAAAATGCATATTTTCCTTTATTTATACCCAAAAGCTTTTTGAGCAAAGAAGCTGCCCATGTGCAAGGCTTCGCAAAGGAATGCGCGGTGGTAACGCATTACAGGCTAAAGAACGATCCTGATGGCGGTGGTATTATTGTAGACCCTGACGCTAAACTGGAAGAAGAGCTCATTGTAAGGCCAACCTCTGAAACCATAATTTGGAACACTTATAAAACATGGATACAATCGTACCGGGACTTACCTATTCTTGTAAACCAATGGGCCAATGTGGTGAGATGGGAAATGCGCACGCGGCTCTTCCTGCGCACTACAGAATTTCTTTGGCAGGAAGGTCACACGGCTCATGCCTCCGCACAGGAAGCGATAAATGAGACAGTACAAATGCTGAATGTGTACGCCACCTTTGCAGAAGAATGGATGGCCATGCCTGTTATAAAAGGGGTGAAGAGCGCAAGTGAACGGTTTGCCGGTGCAGTGGATACGTATTGCATAGAAGCGCTGATGCAGGATGGCAAAGCATTGCAGGCGGGCACTTCACATTTCCTTGGGCAAAACTTTGCGAAAGCTTTTGATGTTCAGTTTACAGATAAAGAAAATAAACTGGATTATGTATGGGCTACCAGCTGGGGCGTAAGCACAAGGCTGGTAGGGGCTTTGGTGATGGCTCACAGCGATGATGAAGGGCTTGTACTGCCGCCAAAGATAGCTCCAATACAGGTGGTGGTCGTTCCAATTTATAAAGGCGATGAGCAAAAGAAAATGATTGATGAGAAAGTGAATATTTTTATTGAAGAATTTAAAGCATTGGGCATACGCGTAAAATATGATGATGACGATAACAACCGCCCGGGCTGGAAGTTTGCAGAGTACGAATTAAAAGGAGTACCTGTGCGCATTGCCATTGGCGCAAGGGATATGCAAAATAATGTGGTGGAAATAGCCCGGAGAGATACGAGAGAAAAACAATCTGTATCTATGGATGGGCTGGCAACCACGGTGCATATTTTATTAAATGAAATACAGGATAACATTTATAATAAAGCAAAATCTTTTCGGGATAATAATATTATAAAAGCCGATACGTGGAACGACTTTTTGCACCTGCTGGATGATAGCGGTGGCTTTATAGCAGCCCACTGGGATGGCACCATAGAAACAGAAGAAAAAATAAAAGAATTATCCAAAGCCACCATACGCTGTATTCCATTAAACAACGCACAGGAAGCAGGCAAATGCATACTTACAGGCGAGCCAAGCACACAAAGAGTTTTATTTGCAAGAGCTTATTAAAATTTAATATATTTAATAAAACATTTATCCCAAATAAAACTTATGCAAATTTATAGCTATGGTTTATCAGCAAACACTGCAGGCGATGCCGCAGATGCAAAGCTGTTTGATTAAGTGCCAGGGGTGAAAGGCTTTTAGCAGTATAAATTATATTTTGCATTTACTTGAAATACTTGTTTTAAATGCCCTCATCTGTGAACAGTTTCCAACAATTACTTTACTATTAACGCTATGAAAATTATTGAAATTAAAGTGCTTCGCGGGCCAAATTACTGGAGCGTTCGCCGGCCAAAGCTCATACAAATGAAAATTGACCTGGAAGAGATGGAGCAAAGGCCATCAAATAAAATTGAAGGCTTCAAAGGTAAGCTGGTAGCCCTTTTACCAACTTTATACGAACACAGATGCAGCGAGCTGGTGCCGGGTGGCTTTTTATCCAGAGTGGAAGAAGGCACGTGGATGGGACATATTATAGAGCACGTAGCGCTGGAGCTGCAAACGCTGGCAGGTATGGATATGGGTTTCGGAAGAACAAGAAGTACAGGGAGGCTGGGCGAGTACTTTGTTGTATTTGATTATATGGAAGAAGAGGCAGGCGTGTACGCCGCAAAAGCTGCTTTTAAGTTAGTTGATTCATTGATTAATAATACACCTTATAACCTTGAGGATGATGTACAAAAGTTGAGAGAGATAAGAGAAGATACCAGGCTTGGCCCATCTACAGGCAGCATTGTGGAAGAAGCTGTAAAAAGAGGCATTCCTTACATCAGGCTAAACCAGCAAAGCCTTGTGCAGCTTGGTTATGGCATTCATCAAAAAAGAATCAGAGCAACTATTGCCAGCACCACATCCTGCATTGCAGTAGACATTGCGGGCGATAAAGAAGAAACAAAAAATCTGCTGAGCGCTGCAGAAATTCCTGTTCCCGGTGGCATTATTTTATATAGTGATGATACGGCAGAGCGTGCTGTTGATGAAGTAGGTTTTCCGTTTGTAATAAAGCCGGTAGATGGAAATCATGGCAAGGGGGCTACTACCAATATTACTACATTAGCACAGGCACGAAAAGCTTTGGAAGCTGCAAGAGTTTACAGCCGCAGTATAATATGCGAAAAATATATTACCGGCTTCGACTTCAGGGTGTTGGTAGTAAATTTTAAATTTATTTGTGCCGCGCTTCGCACGCCTGCATCAGTAACAGGCGATGGTGAGCACAGCATTCAATGGCTTATTGATGAAACCAACAAAGACCCAAGGCGCGGCTATGGGCATGAAAAAGTTTTAACTCAAATAAAAATTGATGAGTTTACTCAAAAAATATTAGATGAAAAAGGCTATACGCTGGAAACAATTCCTGCAAAGGGTGAACTGGTTTTGGTAAAACCTACTGCCAACCTTTCTACCGGCGGCACATCCACGGATGTTACAGACGAAGTACATCCTGTAAATATTTTTCTTGCGGAGCGCATTGCAAAAATTATTGGACTTGATATTTGCGGCATTGATATAATGGCTTCTGATTTAAAAACACCACTAAATGAAAACGGCGGTGCAGTGCTGGAAGTGAATGCAGCCCCGGGTTTCCGAATGCATGTTGAGCCTTCAGAAGGTATTGCAAGAAACGCCGCTGAACCTGTGGTGGAAATGTTATATCCGAAAGGAACAGATGGCAGAATACCTATTATTGCCATAACAGGAACTAATGGAAAAACTACCACCAGCAGGCTCACCGCTCACATTTGCAAAGCAGCAGGTTATAAAGTTGGTTTTACAACTTCTGATGGTGTGTACATACAGAACCAGATGATGCTGCATGGTGATTGTACCGGGCCAAAAAGCGCTGAATTTGTTTTAAAAGATCCTACGGTTGATTTTGCGGTACTCGAATGTGCCAGGGGTGGCATTTTGCGAAGCGGACTTGCCTTTACCAATTGCAATATTGCTATTGTAACTAATGTAACTGCAGACCACATTGGCCTTGGCGGCATAGAAACATTACAGCAAATGGCTAAAGTAAAACAAATAGTGCCTGAAACTGTTTTGCCCAATGGCTTTGCCATCCTGAATGCTGATGATGATCTTGTGTATGAAATGAGAAAAGGCCTCAGTTGCAACATTGCCTTGTTTAGCATGGATGAAAATAACAAGCGCATAAAACAGCATTGCAACCGCGGCGGCATCGCAGCCGTGTATGAAAATGAATATGTAACTATAATGAAAGGCAACTGGAAGATACGAGTGGAAAAAGTTTCAGAAATACCCATTACATTCGGCGGCAAGGCCACGCATAATATTATGAATACATTGCCATCTGTTTTGGCATCTTATCTTTTTAAAAATATACATGTAGAAGATATAAGGCAGGCGTTGCATACATTCATTCCATCAGTATCGCAAACGCCGGGAAGACTAAATCTTTTCGAATTTAAAAATTTTAAATTTCTTGCAGATTTTGCCCACAACCCTGCAGGGTTAAATCTTTTGTGCGATTTTGTAAACAGGCTCGATGCTACTCATAAAGTTGGCATCATCAGCGGCACTGGCGACAGAAGAGATGATGATATCCGTGAAATAGGAAGAATATCTGCAAAAAATTTTGATGAAATAATAATAAGGCAGGATAAACATTTGCGCGGGCGCACTGCAGAAGAAATTATTAATCTTTTAGTGGAAGGAATTAATGAATGCAAGATCGCAGAATTTCCTGTTACCATTATACAAAAAGAAAGTGAAGCCATACAATATGCTTATGAAAATGCAAAGCCCGGCTCTGTAATTACCATCATGTGCGATGTGATACCAGATGCGTTGGCTTATATAAAAAGATTAAAAGAAAACGAAGACAAAAATTAAGAAATGAATTATTTATATGGTGAGTATTGCATAATGGTTTTGAAATTTTATTACATACACTTACTTTTGCACTCCATTTTTGTCCCATAGTATAAAGGTAGTACGACAGATTTTGATTCTGTTTGTCGAGGTTCGAATCCTCGTGGGACAACTAATAGCATTGAAAATCAATGAGTTATAACCAGCTGTTGACACTGAGATGGACACTTTATGTTAGTATTTATGTGCCCAATCTTGTTGTATTTCAACGTGAGTGCTTCGTCTTAGATCCCGCACTTAAAATGTGATTATGTCTCCATCTCAATTCGTTATGCACTGCGTTCCAAATTGGAATCAAGAAGAATGCCTTGATGTTATTAAGCCGTTTTTATTTGATACATACATAACCGTCACCTCAATTTAAGAAAAATTTTAATGCCCTTTCTCATAAGTGTAATGAATTTCTTTTCTTTCTCTTTTTCTGCTTCAATTGATAAGGTACAAAACCATTATCATTAACAGGCTTCATGATAAGTTCTATGGCTTTTTCAAGGAAACTGTTTTTTTCTTTTTCACCAGCCAAATCTTGCAGCTCTTTTTGCTTAAGCAAAAGCGTATCATTATTGCGTGGTCGTTGTAATAAAGAAACCTCTGGCTGTTTGATCATGTTTTGAGCCATCCTTTCAATTAACCCTTTTGCACTATATTCTTTACCAAGATCGCTACCATTAAACACAACTTTATTCTTGTAGTCTATGTAAGTTATCCCATAAACAACCCCTTGTTCATTTCTTCTTACAACCATTTGTATTCCTCCTTTTTGAAGATCATTTTCCAGAGAAGCAAGTGTATGCTTTTTGCCATGTAATGCCCAATCAATAGCCACCTTTACATGCTGTTTTAAGGGTGACTTTAGCGTGTCGTTCAAGTCAAATCTTTTCTCCAGATTACCAAGTGTTGGCTGTTGGTGAAACAGGCTTGCTTTAATAGGTACTCCAATCTTATTTCCGTTATCATCAAGCGCCCTGTAATACAAACCTTTCTTTTGATAAGTAATAGAATCTTCCCTTCCCCTGTCAGCCATTACATTATATGGCTTAAGCACTGCATTTAGCTCTGCAACTGAGCTGTATTTATATTGATTGATTACAACATCCAGCACATTCTGAATGGCTCTTTTTGTTTCCATCTTTCCATATTGAACTCTTTGAGCACTTACTATCTTACGCTCTAAAATGTCGCTGATTTTTTGTTCTGCTTTTTGTCCCTGCTTTTTAGTTTCAGCTCGCACTAAATTGTATTCCAATTCCAGGCTTTTCCGTGCACTTTCCGATTGATTTTTTCCGATGTTAAAAGTATCAATTCTCCTTCCGTCGCTTTGAATGGAAGTGGTAACAATATGAAGATGGGCATGCCCTGCGTCATGGTGCTGATAGACAAGATAAGGCTGCTCTTTAAAGCCAATTTTGTCCATATACTTGCAAGCAATTTCTATAAGATTTTCCCTGCTTAGTTTGTCCTGCCCATCAAAGTTTAAAGAGATATGCAGCGTGTTGCTTTTAGCTCTTTCATTCAAAGAATTCTGGTGTTCAAAACGCTCAAGTTTTTGATAAAAGTTTAGTTCAGCTGCTTCCTGCAAAAAGTTGCCCGCATACAGGCATTCAGCCTTGCCTGATTTTACTTTTTGCTCATTATAATTAAGCGCTCTTTTGCAACTTCCTGGTGAGGTTATTTTTGCAACCATAATTCATAAATTTGATTCAATTTTTTGCGGATGTCGTTCACTTTTTCATTCATGTTTTCTTTCGCATATTCATTTAGCGATGCCCATAATTTTACCTCCGAAGAATCATGAAAAGTATGCAGCTTTTTCACCATTTGGTTGAAGTTATTGCCGATGGCTGAGAGCTCTTTTGTAAGTCCAATCATCTCTGACAAGAAGGCATCGGCCGATGTATTTCGGTAAGTTATTGTAATAGGTTTTGCAAGCATAATTCGCCGCAGATAGTCACTAAGTTTCCTGCAGGTGGTCTGTCTAAATTGAGCATTGAGTTTGTTGAATTCTGGTTCCGTTAGCCGGATGGTAATTCGCCTGGTATACACCGCTTTTCCTTTCTGCTTCATAATCACTCACACTTTATTGTTTATAAAAATCTGTCACTCTTTTTGTTCACCCATCACGACTCCGGAGTGAAGGGCAACTAAATCAATTGTCGGACAATTGAACATCTTGCCGGTGCAAATGGAAAAAGCACCTTTCCTTTTATGTCGAACATTTATTACTCATTTTTTCAGAGCTGTTATTTAGAAATTAATGCATTGAAGAATATCTTTGTTTTGTGCTTATGTTATTGTTCATGCATCCCCTCGTTAGGTCTTTGAATGCTTTGTACGATTTGCATTCATCACTCTTTTCCAGCACCGTTCTGGATTTAAAGGTTAATGGTCTCATCCTTTTTAAAAAAAAGAAGCCAGCTTTTTACGATAAAGAAGAAAGTTTTTCATCAGAAAATTTGTCATTTGCTTCTTTTATTTTTGTTGTGAACCAACGTTCTTAGAACAAACTTTCTAAATGAGTTGCTGGTGAAAAGAAAGAATCTTTATAAAGCTTCAGAAAAATTACACTGATAAAAAATGCATTTAGCAATCATATTAATTTGATGCTTGCTCGCAGCTTACAGTTACTAACATTAAAGCTGATTGCTTCTTGTTTTTATTCTGTTATTTTCATTTTGATGAATTACCGCTTCAATGTCTGCACGGGAAAAATATCTGCGTGATTTGATCTTAAAGCTTTTGAGCTTGTTTTGCTTTAGCCATTCATAAAGTGTAGGCTTGGATACCTGGAAGATCTTACAAACATCAGTTACCTTAAGCAAAACTTTTTCCGGTAAGTGTGTGTTGTTTTGTTGTAGTGACTGTTGGCTTAATTTTTCAGTAATACTTCATCAATTGTAATTCTGATTTGTTTCCAAAACTCGGATGGAGCTATTGGAAACAGCATAGGTGTTTCGTTCATACTTCTTCATTTTCTTGTTCACAATAAAAATTATAAAACGAAATTAATAGAGGTAAGTATAAATAACAATCCTCATTAAATTTTAATGGGGATGTTGTAAGATTTGGTAGCAACAAATAAAATACTGGTAGCGCTGAAATTAACTTACGGTAAACTAGCAAAGATACTTTCCCAAATCGAGCTGCCTATGTAAATTGAGCTATTGAGTATCATGAAATATTACAACGTATCTGTATCAAATTCAATGAATTTAAGTTTACTGTCATCGGTAAATTATGCACGGCAAAGTAAACCCTACACAATGCGAAGCCCTCACCATGATAGCGGCGCAGGTAATGGGCAATGATGTTGTCATAACAATCGGCGGTGCCACCGGGCATTTTGAGCTCAATGTTTTTAAACCCGTGATGATCTATAACTTTTTGCACAGCGCACGGCTGCTGAGCGATGGCTACATAAGCTTTAACGATAAATGCGCCACCGGTCTTGAGCCCATCCTGCCAAACATAAAAAAGCATGTAGATAATTCACTCATGCTCGTACAGCACTCAAGACAAAAATTGGTTATTACAAAGCCGCCGAAATTGCACAGAAGGTACACAAAGAAGGAACAACATTAAAAGAGATGGCAGTAAAACTTGGCTACGTTACCCCCGAACAATTTGATGAATGGGTTAACCCGAAAGATATGGTGGGTGAATTGCCGGAGTAAAAACAAATGCACGTCATAGCGAGGAGCAGTAACGGTTTTGTGCGTTAGTCTGCGACAAAGCTATCCCCTGAATAAAGATTAAATGTTGAATGAGTTGATTTCACTTAACACTTAACACTTATCACATAAACTTAAAAAATTTAGGGCTGTGAGCAGCAGTAACATTTCTCAACTTCAGTTCCTGCTATCCGCTGCAAGTCCTCGCCGCAATCCATCCGCACGAAAGCTCCAACTGCGGGCTTTCCGCTACTTTCCGGCAGCCAGTCAACAGATATAGCAATATCAAATTTTTACAATAATCGGAAATAATCAAATTTTGTTCATGTGATCATTATTATAGTTAATATTGGGAACACAACTTTCAATCTATTTTATTACATGCCATTAGAAACTGCCGCAGATTTAATCAAGCAACTTACTATTCTATTAAAAGCTAAAAATCCTGAATTCAGAACTATATTTAAGATTTCCTCTAGACTTTCCAAATTGGATCCAAACTTCCAGCACTTCTCAATCGATGCAAAAACAGTTATCCATCTTGGACGAGATAGTATAAAAGATCACACTACTGCACTGCTTGAACTTGTAAAAAATAGTTACGACGCAGACGCAAATAATGTTAATGTTGAAATATATTGCAAACAGCAGAATGATTTAATCCGTGTTTCTGACAACGGTTTTGGAATGACGAAAGAGCAGCTAATTAATTTTTGGCTACGCATTGGATTTTCAAACAAACGAAAGTCAAAAGTTAGTGAATTAGGAAGGCGTAAGACGGGAGAAAAAGGAATTGGTAGAATTTCAACCGATAGATTGGGTTCTAAATTAGAATTGATTTCTAAAACCAAAGAAGATGGAATAGTTGGATTAAAAGTCAATTGGGATGAGTTTGATACTGAAGGGAAAGATATTTTTGATATTGAAGTGGAAATGATAAATCCAGATTCAATAAATATTCCTGAAAAAGAAGAAGGAGTGGAAAGTCTGTCTGGAACTGAAATTAAAATTTCAAATTTACGTCAGCTGTGGAGTAAATCAAATATTGAAGGTCTTTATTATGAGTTATCAGCGTTAACTCCTCCCTTTAAAGAGATTAAAGATTTTAATATCATTTTGCAAAATGATATTGCACCTGAATATTCAAAACCAATTAATGTAGATTATTATAAAGCTGCAGAAATAGAAGTTAGTACAATTTTCGATGGCACTGATCAGGTATTTTTTTCAATTAAAGATAAATACTCACCCAAAGAAATTGTTGATAGTATACCCTTACAACAATTTTATTCAAAAATTAATCTTGACAACACAGATGATTCAAGTTTGAAATCTGGTCCAGTGGAAGTTAAGTTATTATTTTTCGTACGTGAAGGAGCGTCAGTTTTAGGAACTGATTTTACTCTTGGCGATTTGAAAGACTTCTTGGATAATAATAATGGTGTAAAAATATACAGAGATAATATTGCCGTAAAGCCTTATGGATTTCCAAAAGCACAGCTAGGATATGATTGGCTGGGGCTTGGAGATAGAAAATCAAAAAGCCCAGCGGGAGCAGGTAGAATGGATTATGTTATATCTCCTTATCAATTAGTCGGCGCAGTATTTATTTCTAGAGATAGCAACTTACAACTATTAGATAGTGCCGCCAGGGAAGGCTTTGTCGAGTCAGAAGGTTTTTTTGATATGAAAGACTTTGTAATGGCATCAATTAGACTTTTAGAAACACATAGATCAAGCATTTTTCCACTAATTGAAAAAACAAAAAAGCAAAAATCAGTTACATCTGCTCATAGAGAGGTAGATAAAATAAAAATCCAATTAACTTCGGTTAAAGATGACCTAGACACAATTAAATCGACTATAGAAACTAAAGGAGATGAAGTAAGAGCGTCACTATTTTTAAATCCTATTGCCAAAACTATTTCAAAAGTCAATACTATTTCCGAAGATATTGATACTACAATTACAGATTTATTATCTTGGCAGCGAGTCTTAAGTGGTCTAGCAACTATGGGAATTTCTTCGGCAGTTTTTGGTCATGAAACAGAAGGATCAATTACCCAATTTCAAGGGTCGACAAATATTGCTTTAAAGTATTTACAAAAGATTCCAGCTAATATTGAAAAATCCATTATTGAACTAGAAAAAGCAGTGAAACATTCACGAAAAATTGCAGCATGGGGGAGTTATGCTTTGACTAGAATTCAGAAAGAAAAAAGAAGCAAAAGAAAGATACCTATTTTTAATACAATAGAAAGTGTAATCAAAGAATTAAAGCCAGCTTTTGAAGCTTCTTCTATTGAGATTAAAGTAAAAGGCACGAATCTATATAGTAGGACTTATCAAATGGATATTGAGTCTATATTAGTTAATTTACTTACGAATGCATATACAGCTTGCTTATTAACCAAAAGGCAGAGAAAGGTAGTCATTGATGTAAATCTTGAGGATAGAAATGAAGAAAAAGGTTTTTACTTTTCTGTATCAGACACTGGTCCGGGAGTTGCATCAACTTTTAAAAATAAAATATTCGAACCACTCTTTTCTACTAAAACTGTTGGTGCTAATGAAAGCAAAAGTGTCGGAACCGGATTAGGTCTAACCATTGTTAAATCTATTGTTGACGAATTAAATGGATTAATAAGTGTTGATGTTGATGATGCATTGAAAGGTGCAATTTTTAAAATTTGGTTACCTAAAGAATAACTATGCAAAATTTTCTAATAGTTGATGATAACAAGGAACAGAGTGAAACAGTTCAATCACATATTCAGTATGAACTTGAAAAACTTCATGCTATCGATTTCGGAGTGATTTGTATTTTCCCCTTTGAAAAAGTTGAGGAATATTTTGATTTTATGAATGATAGTAATATATGCGTATTGATAGTAGACGAAAAATTAAATGATCAATCAAATGAGCAGGGAGAAACTGTTGACTATTTAGGTCATAATCTTGTCACTGTGATTAGAGAGCGTAATAAAGATCTACCTATTTATACAATAACAAACTATTCCGATGATAGTGATGTTCAAGGCGCTCTTAGTGAATATGACCAAATAATAAGTAGAAAGAATTTTTATAATACTCCTGAAAAATATGTTGCTGTTATGTTTCGCGCTGCTTCGAAGTTTGTAGATAGATATACAAATATTTTGAGTGAACTAACTAAATTATCTCAAGAGATAGCGTCTGGAGATAACTCTTCTGAAAAACGAGAACGAATTAAGGCCTTACAAACAGCTCTTGAATTACCCCTTCTTGGTTTTGATGATCGTCTAAATTGGCTTAATGAGTATGAACAGCAACTGAGCGAACTTAAAATCTTGCGTGAGGAATTAATTAAACGTATCGGAAAATAATGAAATGGAAATTAATTCAAAAAGATAGTAAGAATCAGCCTGCTGGTGATGATTATACAAAATGGAAAGAACAAATCGCTGCTGAATGTTATAATCAATGTGTTTACTGTGCAATTCATGAAAGCCCTTGGGGTGGAATCGATCATTATCATATCGATCACTATAGACCAAAATCAATCGTTGAATTTGAAATATATGCTCTTGACATTTGCAACCTTTTTTATGCATGTCCTGTATGTAATAGATTTAAAAGTGATGATTGGCCGGCTGACCCTGATGATGCATTAAATATTCCATGTTATCCAGATCCAAGTAAAATTGATTATTCAACAATATTTGAAATTGATAATTCTGACTTTAAAGTAAAGGGGAAAAATGTAGCTGCCAATTATATAATAGAAAGACTTTTTCTAAATAGACCCCAATTAATTTATGAACGTAGAGAAAGCAAACTAAATTATGATGAAATCATTTTTAGAAAATCCTTGCTTGAATTAGCCAATAAAATTGGCGATCCAGAAATCACCAATCGATTATTAATTATTATTGATAGAATAGTTGATTTACTTCAAGCCCGTAAAAATATTAGACCCTATAAACTATCTGAAATAAGAAAAATAAAAAAGTAATTACTTTTTTCTATAACTGAGTGGAATATCTTTAATTATTTTAACGGTCAAGTGCCTGCAACGAATTTTTTCATTTATCCACTGGTTAGTTTTTTTAGCTTTTAGTAAATTAAGAATTTTACGACAAACAGTAATTGATTTGGATTTAGGCTTTAAGATAATTAAATGATTATCTACATAAACAGGAGAAGAAATATTAATAATTGTTGCTTTTGCACGGCTTAAATCGCTCATTCTAGAAGTTCGCTTTACAACAATGAACGGACTTTTAAAAGATTTGCCTTTATGCTTTCGCATTAGATTGAATTCTTTTTTTTGCTCCCAATTTTCTAAACCCTTACTTATAATGTATCCTAAAGATTCCCCTTTATGAATATCTCTGTTATCAACGACTGGTCCAACACATATATCGAATAAATCTTTAATAGTTGCGGAAGAATTTGCATTCCCAAATTCTTTTGTATTTTTTTTTACTCTTATTTTTTTTCGTTTTGTTAATTGTAAAGCATAAACATCTACATCCGCATACTTATCAAATTGCCCTAATAATATTTCCTCTTCAATCTTGCATTCATTCTCCACCATGTTTCTCCATTTTTCATATCTAGTTCCGCTTCTCAACACATCTGGTAATATCGCTGTAATAGAAACTCCTGGATTAGAGTTCTTAATAATTTTATCAATAAATAATGCAGCGGCTGAAATTTTACCTGCCGCCCAATTGACTTTTTCATCAAACACTATTTGATTAAAAGGTGGGTTAACGATTATATGAGTTGCCTTTTCGTAAAATTTATTTTTTAATAAACCATCAGCCGTAAGTAAAGAATATTTTTTATTTATTGCTGAAGCATATTCAGAAGAAATATTATTGTGATTCAATAATATTTCATTAGTAATTAATCGAAGTTTCGCTGCATCAATAAATTCATTGTGTATGTCAGTGCCAAATAAATGTTTTTCCCATGCCAAATTAATATTTGATTCACTAGCATAATTCATTATTGCGATTAATAAATTTCCTGCGCCGCATGCCGGATCATAGATAATAGAATTTTTATTAATAATAGGTTTCAAAAACTCTAATACTTTTTTTGCCAATAAACTGTCTGTAAAAAAAGCACCGTATTGTCTTCTCGTTTCAATACCTACTAATCGTCTTAATTCATCTGCAGCAAAACCGTTGACATTTTTAATTGCTTTTTCTTTCCATAATTTTTTCGGAGTCGATGGGAAATTTTTGAGGTCTATTTTTAATTTATTGACGAATTGATTATAGGCGGTAATATTTTTATCCATCGTCAATGAGTAGGTAATTTAAGTGTAAAATAACTAAAAGATTCCTAGATATTTGAAACTATATAACAGATAGTCTTGCAAAAAAGTCCAGCGTCACCTTAAGAATTCCTTAGATACTTGCAATCATACAAACAACCTCAAAACTTTGGGAAAGCAAAGTGCTTATCCGCTTTCCTGATTGAAATCCCTTCAATCATTTAAATCACACACGCTACATTAATTATTTCATCAATGCCCGTGAAGACCACATCATGGCAAATATGAATTTTAATATTTGTCATTTCCAGCAGAGTAACAGACTGTTAGTTTAAATAAATGTAACTATCCATTAATATAAAGGTCTCCCGTCGTCGGTGGTGTCCATTACAAAGCCACCCAAAGCCGTCGGTATAGAGCAGGGTTATACATCTTTTTTTTCAAAATAAAAAGTTCATGGCACAAGCGCCTGTACCAATATCACTCTTTACTGTACATTTGTTTGCAGTATACAAACTGCCTGGTACATGAATTCACAGCAACAGCATTAACAGCATTATTTAACAGAGTTCCCACGAGGCATTCCATAGAAAACGTAAAAGATATCAACAGCATCGTAAATGAATACGAAACTATTTTACTGAACATCGAAGCCATAAATTCCTTTTATGAAAAAAATACCCCGGTGTTTTTTGACCACCTTGATACTATAAGGGCTGCTATAAAAAAGTCAACTGATAATAAAGCTTCCAAAAAAAATAAAGATATTTTTTGACGAAGCTTCCGGAGTATTAAAAGACAGCATACAATCTATGATCACTATTTATGATGATGGAAACAGAGCTGAATAAAAATTTAAAAATAACAGAAAATAAATACACCTGTACCCGTTACCTGCGCCCCAGGCCTCCTGAAAACCTTGTATCCAGCTGAACGAATGTTTACGATTAATTCAAGATTAACATCAGCTTTGCACCAACAAAAAATAAAAGTAAATTTGTAAAAAGCATTCAACAATGAAAGCTGAACAAATCAGAGAAAAACTTCATCAATACATTGACAAGCTTGATGAGACAAGATTAGACGAAGTATATAATATTATTGAACAAGAAGATGTTGCCTGGCAATATTCTGTAGAAGATATAAAGATGTTTTACCAACGCCGCACTTCTTATCTAAATGGCGAAGGCAAAAATTACACAATGGATGAATCCATTAACAGCGTTCGCAGATAATGTCTTATCAACTTATTATTCGTGAAGAAGCTCATTTGGATGCAAAAGAAGCCTATAATTATTATGAAGAAAAATCTCCCGGGCTTGGCGAACGTTTTCTGCAAGAATTGATTCAGCGATATAAAGACATCATCGAGCATCCTGAATATTATGGTTTCATTGACGAACAAAAAGTTATCCGTGATGTGAAACTCAGGCACTTCCCATATTTAGTTGTTTATGAAATTAGTGATGATAAAGTAATAGTCTATTCAGTTTTTAACGGCTCTAAAAGTCCGAACAAGAAAGTCCCTAAATAAATTTCATGGCTTAAAGGAGGAAAGTAATTCCTTCGCTTTCTGCTTGCCTACCCTTCAATCATTTAAATGACGAACGCTACATTTATTAAATAAACAACGCTCGTGAAGACCAGACTTGGCAAATATGAATTTAATATTTATCATTTTGCGCCAAACTAGTGCTAAGCCTGAGTAATAAGTAAAAAATCAGGTCGCTTACCTTATACCTCCACCTTTTCTAGACCATTGTTATAAATTCTACCCTCTTAGATTAAAAGCAACAGAATAGCACTATGCTGGCAACAGGAGAAATAAAAGTATATAGTAACTATTACTCCGCGTCCAGCCCTAATATATATCCATTGCCTTATAATGATAGTATTTATAGAGTAACTGTTGACTTTTATCCATATACAATGGACATTTATTCAAACTTTGACGGAAGCACCTATACTTACACCGACGGCAATGTTTACCAGCAATACCGCCATATACTTATACCGGGTAGTGTACTTGCAAGCAGACAAGCCCACCCCGATTGGAAAGATTACAATGCTGTGAAAGCATTTTATCATATAAAAGATTGACCGCATAAAACAGTAACTGTGTTTGTGTTATATCCCGATGAGATGTAAGGCACATTTCATCGGGGTTTTTATTGTATGTTACCTGTAAGTGGAGTATAATGTGTAATATTAATAATCCCTTTTCCGTGGTTTCATCCGTAGTTTGTGCCTCACGAACCAATTCTTTTTAATAAATCCTGCTTCCGTGGTTCATGTCTCAGGAACCACTTTTCATATATTTAATTCGGTGAATACACAAATTAGAAAGTCTCATACTGATCTGCCCGAAATTTATTGATCCTTTTTGCCAATTAGTAATGTCTTTTTTGTAGTATCAACTTAGGAAAAACGATTTATAACTAGTCAAGACACTTGATTTATTAAAGTTTTTTCATGACGATTATATGGATAAATACTTTTACAAAAGAAATACGAATATCAATTGTAAAGTATATTTTTGAGAACCAATTACTGAAAGACTGCACATTCCTATATTCCTTCTGATAATAGATAAATTAATATATTAAAGACAGATACCAATTGGCTTTGATAACTGTGTGCCTGGTATGTGCTTTATGCAAGTCCATATTACTATAATCCTTAATAACCACGTTAAGCGTTATCCGTGTTATTGTTTATCATTCGCTAATTTCCACAAATGAAAAATAAAACATTGATTTTTATTGCCTTCTGCATGGTAATGCCTTTAACTTTTTTTGGACAGTTCCGAAAGATTTATCTGGATGCGGATTCGAATAATGAGGTCAGGAATATAAATTTTACGTCTCCAGGGGAAGGCTTTGTTACCTTTGCAAATTTTATAGGCTATACCCAGGATAGCGGGCACAGCTTTAGTAAAAAGTATGTTACCCTTAATAATGTAGATTATAATGGTTTTAGTGTAAATCTTACATTCGGTTTTACGCTAAGTGGTGTTTATGCCTTCAGCAGAGATTCACTTTTAGTGTATGGTGACTATGCTTCAATTCCCTCCATTCTTCTCACGACAGATCAGGGCAACACGTTTAAGCTGTTATATTATTCATCATTGCAGTTTAATACTTCGAATGCAGGTATCGAAAACATGGTCTTTCCACAGCATACCAATACCGGATATGCAGTGGAGACAAACAGGATCCTAAAAACAACAGACAGAGGTATGTCATGGAGCTCAATACTGGATGATGCAAATAACAGTTATTTCGATATCAAATTCTTTAGTGACTTAGTGGGCTATGCAGTAAGTTCTGCCACCCTTTTGAAGACAACAAATGGAGGCGCTTCGTGGCAAAGTATAACAGTTCCTCAGGGTGGTATCACTTCAATGAGCTTTATCAATCCAAACACGGGTTGGTTATTAATCGGTGCTAATGTTTATTACACTAACAATGGTGGCAGTTCCTGGACTGCAAAAAACAATGCACAGTTTTATCCTGTCAATGCGCTAATAACCTTCGTAAACGATAGCACAGGGTATTGTGCAGGCGAGACATTTACTATTAATAAAACTACCGACAGTGGCAAAACATGGCTGCCTCTCCAGAGAGATAATAACTTCTCCTATCACCTCAACACCTTCAACAAATTCTTTTTACTGGATTCTCTAACCATCTGGGCTGGAGGTGCTCATGGATTTATTGAACTAACTACTAATGGAGGGGGAACCACACTTCCATTATCAATATTTACAACAGATCTGAGGTCGCTGAATACTGATTCCACTATCCGCTTTACCAATTATTCCCCAACAGGATATCAATATAAATGGCTTAAAAACTCTGTCCGGTTTGCTTCATCGTACAATGCAAGCTATGTTTCCAGCAGGCAAACCATTGATACAATACAGTTAGTAGTAATAAAAGGTATATATTCGGATACCTCTCAGGTTATCATAGATACAAGGGCTAAGGTCGTAAAATGCTTTGCAACTTTCCAGTCGCAGGTAGATACTGCTACTGTAAGTTTAACTTCCGGATATCAAACTGTGGGCGTAAAGCATTACTGGAATTTTGGGGATGGCAGTATAGATACTATTCATGCCTCTCCATCGCATACCTACGCTACTATAGGGAATCATACTATTATACATAAGGTGTACAATACTGTTGACAAATGCAGTGATTCCACGGCATCAGTGATCAACATTGTAAGACTGCAGAATTGTTTATCGGGAAGCTTTACTTACACTGCCGATAGCTTTTACAAAAACAAGCTCACACTTACACTTAGCTTTGATTCATCAAAGGAGTCGGATGTTCACCCCGTCGTTACATGGAACTTTGGCGATGGCGCTACCGGAAATGGTTCGCCTGTATCTCACAGCTTTGATTCCTCTAAATATTATACTGTATGCGCATCAGTACAGAATTATAACACTGGTTGCGTAAGCGCCATCTGCCAGCCGGTAAATGTGCAGTTTTCAGATACATGCAACGCTAACTTTTTAGTAGCTACACAGGTACGCAATGTTATTTGTAATGGCATACCTTATAACAAAAGAGGCAAGAGAAATATATGGGTTGTAAATAACACAGACTCAATAAATACGGGGAATAATGAAACATTTACTTATGATTTTTATACCCGTGAGGAAGATGAAGATTTCAATATGAATGGGTGCAGTTACAATTTTTATCTTATCTGCATTGACTCATTGAACAGGAAAATAACACATGCCATTTACGATAGCATCTCAAAATGTACGCATGCAGCCTCAGATTCAGTAACTATCCCAAGAGAGTACAGCCCCTTTATTAAAGCAGTGCCGGATCCTAAACTTCCCTATTTAACAACTTTCTACGCTTATACTAAAAATGGAGCTGATTCTTCTCCTTTTTATACCACATGGAGAATCAAAGGTGCCGATAATAATAGTCTCATTTATGAGGGTAATGTTAGTCAAATACGCTATGCTTTTTCTGGCCCCGGTAACTATACTATAGCCATATCGGCAAATAGCTGTCCGGTGTTTGGTAGCCAGGAGGCATATTATATTCACTATTATGTGGCGCCTGTAGCCTGCCCCATTTATCCGCCTGCCTTTTCTTATGTTTTGTCCGACTCTTCAGATGCACATAGTATCCATTTTATTGATAGTACCATTTACCAGAATAGCGGCCTTAACAATAGTTATATATGGTATTTTGGAGATGGTGATTCTTCCCTGCAATCATCACACACGTATGCTGGCTATGGCGTATATAACGTTACGCTGAAATATACAAATGTAAACGGTTGCAGTAAAGAGATCACGCTGCCCATAACGGTGGCCCCGCTCTGTTCCATTACTGCCGGTTTCTCGTTGTACAGAGATCCGGATGATTCTTCCCACATTATCTTTACCAATACAACTGTATCTTCTGATACTGCTGTTACTTATACCTGGTATTTTGGTAATGGTGATTCATCTGTCGTAAAAAATCCTACATATGCATATATGGTTCCAGGTACGTATCATATACAATTAAAAAGCAATGTACTCAATGCTTGTGTGAGTGAAGCTGATACCACAATAATTATAACGGCTAATGATATTTGTAATCTTAAAGCAAAGTTTACTTATACGGCTGTTGGTAATGTAGTCAGCTTTACCAATACTTCATTTCCATCCTCAGGAGGCTATAAACTAAACTGGGATTTCGGTGACGGCACAAGTGATACGAGCTTTTCACCCGCTCATAGTTATAGTACTCCCGGACATTATAACGTATGTCTCGCAAGCAACAGGGATACTCTGTGCAGCAGCACGTTCTGTGATTCAGTAATCATTAATGCTACGGTAACCCAGGGTATTAAAATAATTCCAAACCCTGTACACTCATCCTTTACCTTACTATATACTTCTTCTGAAGCGGCTCAAATTGTTATAGAAATAGTAAATACTTCAGGTATAGTTATGTCTTCAATCAATCAACAGGTGATTGTTGGAGCTAATAAATTCAGCTTTAGTGGAACCAATCTTCAGACGGGTTACTATATAGTAAAAATTACCAGTTCATCGGGGAAAACTGCGCAAATTACTTTTATAAAGATTTAATAATTCAACCTTGTATGAAGGAAGCATTACAACGACGAAGCAAGCTGGTAGAAATGATACCTCCTGGCGCATATATCCAGCATAGAAAAGAGCGTTGGCGTATTTGTGCCAGAATAAGATTATTATGGAGGTAAAGGGAGTGCGTATCAGTAACTTAGCGCAATGTTTCCGTGCAGAAACATTGGTGAAAACCAGAAAAGAAAAGCGATCCAACATATTTAACAAATAAATTTTGCAAACCTTGCTTTAGAAAAGATTTCTATTTATTTTTATTAGCGATTCTTCTAATCACGATCTACTGCTAAAGTTTCAATATCTGTATTTTTTATCACTATTTTTTACTAAAAAATATTTTACTTAGAGAACATTGTATGAAAACATCTATAAGACAGGATATTACTATCAATGTTATACTACCTGTATTTTTCGGCTGTTTCATTTACTGGCAGCGTTCACGCTTTTCAGGATTTGCGCTTAACCAGTTGCCTGATGGTTTATGGGCATATGCCTTTATATCAGCTATACTTATTGTTTGGAAAAGACAGTTCAATACCATGTGGCTTCTAATTGCCTTTATCACATTTCCTCTTTTTGAGATATTTCAGTATTTACATGTTATTTATGGAACAGGTGATATATGGGATGTATTAGTTTATTTCATATCTGGTTATGTAGCTCTGGTAAGTAATAAATATTTTTTTTATATAAATAAATCAACAAAATGAAATCTACAACCAAAAACTTGCTTTCCTTATGCATTGTTTGCATATTTATTATTTTAGCTGTTGCTAGCTCGAGTATAAAACATACCACTTTTACAGAAAGCGGCGGCCAAATACCGCCTGAGTTTAAAAAATTTAAAGACACGCTTCTTGTTATTGGCCATCCGGATGATTGGAGTTATAACAGGTATCTGAGAAAAAATTTTTCAGGTAATTACAGCAAACCCTATAAGATAATCAGATATAAAGAACTTGAAAATTATCCTGTTGATCCTTACAGATATGTTTTTGATCATAACCTGAATTATTCGACAATCACATCAGTAAGTTCTACAAGCATAAATACTTCCACACATGCATCTTCAGATAATTTTTCTGTTATGGACAGAACCTTAAACAAAGCTTATACAACCAGAAGCGCCAGCCAATATTCAAAATTGATGCGGGCATATATTAAAGCCTTGGATAAAGAATGATAGGTTATAGTTTGCAATTTATCAAATGGAAAATATGTACAAGCGAAAATTTCTCTTTCTCAGCAACATCTCCCGAAGCGGACGTTGCGTGTATAAAGTAACGGTTTGTAACAAAGAAACGTATTTTACTTCGAGGGGAAACATTTTATTTCCTTATTATAAGCACCTTTGAAGATATACAAACAGTAGCCAATGATGGACTGGAAAGAGATTAACACTTAAAGAAATTGCTTCGTTTATCTTTCATAATAATTTTATAAATTAGCAAAGCTGTTTAATAGAGAATAAATCAGGTTAAAAATTAAATGAAATTTTTATATATAATTATATTATTGTGCATTTGTACTTTACCAGCCTGCAAAAAAAGGCATGAGAGCGGCAATAATACACAAAATCCTCCACCTGTCCCAACACCATCTTCAAGTAAAGACATTACGTCTTTTATTTTAAAAGCAGTAGATAATTCGGTTCTTTTCGCTGATACAGCAGGTCTCATTACTGAGGATACTATTATTATTTTCGTAAGATATGGTACTAATGTTACAGCACTGAAACCTACAATTGTACAGACAGGTGTTAGTATAAGTCCTCAGTCAGGTTCCAATATGAACTTTACTTCGCCCGTACAATACATAGTTACTGCACCAGATAGCTCAAAAAAAGAATATGTGGCTATTGTGAAATTTTATTTTGCCAATACTGTATATATAGGAGGTGAGGATGGTGAATTTTATGCATTGGATGCTGATAGAGGATTTCTTAAATGGTCTTTCACAACAAGAGGTGCAATCTCTTATGCAACACCGGCTTACTATAATGGAACAGTGATTATAGGTTCTTCTGACGGTTATCTTTATGCCTTAAACGCTGCTACTGGTTCGTTGAAATGGAAGTATAGTTCAAAGGGAAGCATGGATTACTCCTTTCCTGTTGTATATAAAAATATGATCTTGATCCGCGGTATTATTTCACAAAATTACAAGGACTTTTATGGGATAGATACTTTGGGGAACTTGATATGGGAATCACCTGCACCTTACGGTAATGGAGATGCTACAGTAGCTAATGGCATTGGATATGTAAATGCAATTTTTGGAAATCTTTTTAGCTTTGATCCGCTAACAGGTAAGGCGATACTTAGCTACCCTAAAAGCAATACACTGAATAGTAAACCGCTGGTAGCAAATAGTATAATTTATACGGGCGGTGAGACATCAGTAGTTTCTGCATTTAATATAGCTACCGGAGCTTTAATATGGCAATATTTTGATGTACCTCCCGGACAACCTACCTCAGGGTCTGCTGGAAGCCCAAGTATCCATAACGGTACTATATTCAATAGCGCTTATAATAACTACCTATATGCGATTGACAGCGCAACAGGTATTTTAAAATGGAAATTCAAGGAATATGGAGGAACACTTTTGAACCCAAGTGTTGGAAACGGAATAGTATATATAAGCAGTAGTAGTGATAGTTATATATATGCTGTTAAGGAAACTTCTGGTAATTTGATATGGCAGTATGGTGAACGGAATCAAACTGCATCTAATGGAAACGTAACGTTGAAAAATAATATGTTGTTTGTTGGAAGATACGATCATTATGTTTATGCATTTGACGCAATTAGTGGAACAGTTAGATGGAAGTATGCTACAGGAGCTGCGGTGACAAGTGCAGCATGCGTTGTGAGTGATGACGGATCAGTTTATTACCCTGGTGCAGGACAGTAATAACTTATTGAAAAATTACATTAATTTTCTTCCCAGGAACGTTTCACTCAGTGGCATTAACTACTACAAAGGGACAAGAGATAACAGATGAGCAATTGAAAAAATACACTCCCAGGCCGTGTTTTCTATGATATAAAAAAGTGTGTACCTATTTTCTTTTTATTAGTACAATAATAAATAATCCAGTGTTAAGACAAAGTTCTTAATAGCCTTAACCCTTTTACATTTTATAACCATTCGCCTATCAGCATTATCTATAAAAACTAGATTAGGTTTTTAATACTTTATATAAAACTGGTAATACTTTTACCTATTTGTAGCTAAATAACGATTAAACACAGGAGAGTAAGTATCAGAAGAAACTTTAGGGCAATAAACTTACTATAGGGCCACCAATTTAGCTTCTCTTTTCTCCCACAACATTTTCATTTTCTCTGCATGTTCCCTTGGAGTAACTTTAATATATTGAAGAAAAGCCCTTTCGGTTTTGTGACCAGTGACGGCCATGATTGTGATAGAAGGAGTACCACCTAAGTATTCGTTAGTAGCAAATGACCGCCGTGCGGTGTGGCTGGAGATCATCTCCCACTTTTTTAAATTTAGGGAGATTTTTTTGCCTGCTTTTGTTATTGACTTGGTAACAGATTGTGTAAACTCAGGGATACCTTTGCAAAGTTCCTTAAGATAGAAATTAAATTTTTGGTTTGAAATACTCGGTGGTAATCCATTTCGTTTTTGAATAATATCCTTTACAATTTTATGAACAGGAATGACAACATTGTCGCCTGTTTTTGTTTGTTGTATATCAATGTAGCCATTAGCAATGTTTTTCGGTGTAAGCCTTGAAAAATCTGAAAACCTTAATCCTGTATAACAACCAATTAGAAATAAATCACGGATGTTGTCTGTAGATGGTTTCTGAGATAAATCCAGTTCCTGTATTTGCTTTAATTCTGCAATTGATAAATATATATTGTCAGCTTCTTCGGTCGGCTTAGTAAAATATTTTCCTTTAAAGGCAGCATTTTTATGATACCCAAGTTCCATTGCAGCAGCCATCACTGCTTTTAGCTTTTTAATGTTATCACCAACAGTATTTAAAGAAAGTCCTTTTTTATTTAGATGCGCAACAAAGTCTTTGTAAAATTCTAAAGTGATATCTTCAAAGTCTAAATCGTTTTTAAACTCTCTTAAAATTTGCAACGCTCTTTTGTAATATTTAGCTGCTTCAGGCTTTATGATTTTACCTTTTGAATTTACTCTACTTCCTGAAATTGTATTATCAATAAATTTCTGGTAAAAATCATAAAACGATTGGTTCTCTTTTTCATTTAGAATCTCAGCTCTTATAAATTTTTCAAGCATGGGGTTAGAAGGTACATTACCATCTTTATTAAAGCAATCTAAATAATGTTTATTTATTTTAGTTACGATAGACTCGATCCTGTAATTGAACGCCATTGATTCTGAAAATGCCGGAGTATTTCTTGCTCTGCATGTTTTGAAATTCCAATAATTTGGATTGATACTTTCGTTAATGCAAAGCCGGATTCTATTTTTATTAAAACTCACAGAACAAATCAAACCTGTCGCAATTTTACTTTTCTTTCTTAGAAGATAAAATTTGATCTTCATAAAATGCTTTATTATTTTAAAAAACCTATAAATCAACAATGTTGATTGACACTGTGATTGACACTTTTTCTAAAAATAAATTTATACTATTTTTTCCAACGAGCCATGAAATATAATACCAGTAAGCGTTTTAAAGGAAAGTTATGTAAAATAGAGAAAAGTTATGTCAAGTTGAAAGTTGTCCTCGTGGGACAACAGCTTATATTGATGTCAATGAATTACAACTAATTGTTGACACTGAGATAGACACTTTATGTTATTTTTTATGTACCCAACTTTGTTCTAATTACATCAATAGTGTATCTCAACTTGAGTGCTTAGTTTTCGATCCCACACTTAAAATGTGATAATATCTCCAGCTAATTTGGTATGCACTGCGTTGCAAATTGGAAAGTCAAGAGAGAATGCCCTTGATGTTAGTAAGGCTATGTTTATCTTACCTTTTTTTATTTGGTACATACCTAACCATCACGCCAATTTTGTTAAATTTTGATGCCTTTCTTATAAATGCAATGAATTTTTTTTCTTCTTTCTCTTTTTCTGCTTCAATTGATAAGGTACAAAACCATTATCATAAACAGGCTACAAACGAGGATTAGTTGCTGAAAAAAGATTCAGCCTGATATAAAGCCACAGCGGCTTTCCCATAAATTTTTCTATTACCTATAATTTTTCTGCTGTAACTGCGTTTAGTTATTATTAACCATTTAAAAATTAAAATACTTATGAAATTTCATTTAAACCTAAAGGTGCTGAGCGCATTATTTTTAATTACGATTGTATTCGCTAATTGCAAAAAAGGTGATACAGGAGCTATGGGGGCAGCAGGTGCTACCGGAGCTGCCGGAACTAACGGAGCTGCCGGAGCAACAGGAGCTACGGGGGCTAAAGGCGATACTGGTACCGCTAACGTTATTTATTCCCACTGGTTTAATCTAAAATTTGTTTCCAGGGAAAGTGCTTATGCGCCATTCTCTTGCGACACCACTATAGAGCAGCTGGATAGCACTATGCTGGCAACAGGAGAAATAAAAGTATATTGTAACTATGGCTCCGCATCCAGCGCTAATATATTTCCATTGCCTTATAATGATAGTATTTATAGAGTAACTGTTGACTTTTATCCTTATACAATGGACATTTATTCAAACTTTGACGGAAGCACCTATACTTCCACCGACGGCGAGATTTACCAGCAATACCGATATATACTTATACCGGGTAGTGTACTTGCAGGCAGACAAGCCCACCCCGATTGGAAAGATTACAATGCTGTGAAAGCATTTTATCATATAAAAGATTAACCGCATAAACAGTAACTGTTTATGTTATATCCCGATGAGATGTAAGCCTGTAAATGTAAGGCACATTTCATCGGGCTTTTTATTGTATAGTTACCTGTAAGTGGAGTATAATGTGTAATATTAATAATCCCTTTCCGCGGTTTCATCCTGGCTATACCCAGGATAGCGGGCATACATATAAACCTAAGTAACCTTTTTAAATATAAAGCTAAGCAAGTTTTAAACTGAATAGATGGAATGATAAATGATAGGTAATTGCTTTTGAGATATTACTATTCAATGGAAACAAAAAGCGCTTGCGCATTCATTATTAATGCCGGCTCATCAAGCATTAAAATGGCTTTGTATGAAATTAATGATGAGCCTGTTTTAAAACTATCAGGTAAAATAGAAAATATTGGAACCGGCAATTCTAAACTTGTTGTTAAGCAAAATGATGTAAAGAAAGAAGTTGAAATAAATGCAACCGATTTTCATTCAGCTACTTTATCTTTTATTGATTGGCTTGAAAAGCAATCATGGTTTGAAAATGTAAAAGCTATCGGCCATCGTATTGTCCATGGAATGCATCATACAAAACCAGAAGTTGTAACAGATGATTTATTAAATGAATTAAATAATATCATTGATTACGATCCTGACCATCTTCCTGGTGAAATTGAGATCATACAACAATTAAAACAAAAGCACCCAAACCTGTTACAGGTTGCCTGTTTTGATACGGCATTTCATACCACCATTCCTGCTGTTGCAAAAACTTTTGCCATTCCAAAAGATTATTACGAGGAAGGCATTCAGCGTTACGGCTTTCATGGCATTTCTTACAGTTACTTAATGCAGGAATTAAAAAAGAAAAACGACACCGAAGACAAGGGACGAATTATTCTTGCGCACCTTGGTAATGGTGCAAGCATAGCTGCTGTTAAAGAAGGCAAATGTATTGATACAAGTATGGGGTTTACACCTGCCGGTGGAATTGTAATGAGTTCAAGAAGCGGCGATATTGACCCGGGTGTTGCATGGTTTTTAATGCAGAAAGGAATGGATGCAAAAGCATTTAATGAGCTTATCAATCATCAGTCAGGATTGCTTGGAATTTCAGGTATCAGTTCAGATATGCAGCAATTACTTCAGCAAAAAAATAATAAAGATGCAGCGCTGGCAATTCATATATTTTGTTATCAGATCAAAAAATATATCGGTGGTTATACAGCTGCTTTAGGCGGATTAGACATATTGGTTTTTTCAGGCGGCATTGGTGAAAATGCACCTGAAATTCGTACACGCATTTGCAAAGATTTTGCTTATTTGAATATTCAGTTAGATGAAGAAAAAAATAACAAAAATGAATGGCAGATTTCAAATTATGAAAGCAGAGTAAAAGTTTATATTATTCCAACGAATGAAGAATTAATGATTGCAAAAGATACGATGCAGATTTATACATCAACTCAAAATAAATAATTACAACTATGGAAACGCAAGATATTGAAACAGCAAAAGATGAATTAACAGAAGAGCTGTTGCATAAAATGCATGCTTATTGGCGGGCAGCAAACTACTTATCTGTTGGGCAGATTTATTTAAAAGATAACCCGCTTTTAAAAGAACCATTAAAACTGGAGCATATAAAAAAAATGCTGCTGGGACATTGGGGAACAACGCCCGGGCAAAACTTTATTTACGTTCATCTAAACCGCATCATAAAAAAATATAACCTTGATATGTTTTACATTGCAGGTCCGGGTCACGGTGGTCCTGCGCTTGTAAGCAATACGTATCTTGAAGGAACTTACTCTGAAATTTATCCGCAGATCAGCCGCAATGAAGAAGGCCTTAAAAAATTATTCAAACAGTTTTCTTTTCCCGGTGGTATTCCAAGTCATGTTTCGCCGGAATGTCCGGGTTCTATGCACGAAGGCGGCGAGTTAGGTTATTCATTGAGTCATGCATTCGGTGCTGTGTTTGATAATCCTGATTTGATTGTTGCGTGTGTTATTGGTGATGGTGAAGCAGAGACTGGACCGCTGGCGACGGCATGGCATTCAAACAAATTTCTTCATCCAATAAATGATGGAGTTGTTCTTCCGATACTTCATTTGAATGGATACAAAATTGCAAATCCAACATTGTTTGCAAGAATTGGTAATGATGAACTGGAGCATTTACTTACAGGCTATGGCTGGAAACCTTATTTAATTGAAGGCAGCGACCCAACGGAAATGCATCGAAAGATGGCGCATCTGCTTGATAAGGTTATTGAAGAAATAAAAGCCATCAAACAAAATGCTATTGATAATAAAGATGCAAAGCGTGCACATTATCCGATGATTATTTTTAAAACGCCGAAAGGATGGACAGGACCGAAATTCGTTGATGGCTTACCGGTTGAAGGTTCATTCAGGTCGCACCAGGTTCCTTTATCAGACCCTGCAACCAATCCTGAACATTTAAAGCAATTAGAAGACTGGCTAAAAAGTTATAAGCCTGAAGAACTGTTTAATGAAGATGGAAGCTTACTTAATGAACTTGCAGCACTCGCTCCTGAAGGCGAGCAAAGAATGGGTGCAAATCCATATACAAACGGCGGTAAACATACCAATGAGTTACGCATGCCTGATTTTAAAAATTATGGTCTTGAAGTTAAAACAAGAAGCGAAGTTGGTCCGGGTGATACGCTTGTGCTTGGGAAGTTTATACGAGATATTATTAAGCAGAATATGGAACAAAAAAACTTCAGGTTATTTGGTCCTGATGAAACATTATCCAACAAATTAAATGCAGTATTTGAAGCCACCAACAGGCAGTGGGAAGCTGAAACCATTGATACCGATGAGTTTTTTAAGAAAGAAGGAAGGGTGATGGAAGTGTTGAGCGAACATCAGTGCGAAGGCTGGCTGGAAGGTTATCTTTTAACCGGCAGGCATGGCTTGTTTAATTGCTATGAAGCTTTCATTCACATTATTGATTCAATGTTTAACCAGCATGCTAAATGGCTGGAAATTACATCACATTTAAGCTGGCGAAAAAAAATTGCCTTCATTAAATATATTGCTGGCATCACATGTTTGGCGGCAGGATCATAATGGCTTCACGCACCAGGACCCGGGCTTTATAGATGTGGTTATGAATAAAAAACCATCTGTTGTGCGGGTGTATCTTCCGCCAGATGCAAATTGTCTTTTATCGGTGATGGACCATTGTTTAAAAAGCCGGCATTATGTGAATGTGGTGGTTGCCGGCAAGCATCCTTCGCCGCAATGGCTTACCATGGATGAAGCGGTGATACATTGCGCTAAAGGGATTGGTATTTGGATGTGGGCAGGTAATGATGCAGGTACGGAACCTGATGTTGTAATGGCTTGCGCAGGCGATGTGCCAACACTTGAAACGCTGGCTGCGGTTTCTATCTTAAGAGAAAAATTGCCCGACCTTAAAATACGTGTGGTGAATGTGGTGGACCTGATGAAGTTGCAGCCGGAAAGAGAGCATCCGCATGGTTTAAGTGATTATGATTTTGATGCACTGTTTACCAAAAGCAAGCCCGTTGTGTTTGCCTTTCATGCGTATCCATGGCTGATCCATCGCCTTACTTACAAACGTACCAATCATCATAACATTCATGTAAGAGGTTATAAAGAAGAAGGCACCATAACAACACCTTTTGATATGACTGTATTAAATGAAATGGACAGGTTTGATTTGGTGCAGGATGTTATTGACAGGCTTCCGCAATTAGGAGATAAAGGCGCTTACTTAAAAGAAGAAATGAAAAACAAACTTATTGAGCATAAATATTACATCAGGGAAAATGGTGTTGATATGCCTGAAATAAAAGATTGGAAATGGGAAAAAATATAACTATGAATAGTGAAACCCTTAAAGATACAATACAACAACTTTTTGCCAATAATAAAGGCTTGCTGGCAATGGATGAAAGTACCGGCACCTGTAATAAAAGATTTGCTGCTGCAGGCATTGAACAAACAGTTGAAATGAGGCGCAGGTATCGTGAACTGATAGTAACCACTCCTGGCTTGAATGAAAACATTGGCGGCGCTATTTTGTTTGATGAAACAATACGCCAGCAAACAAAAGACGGTATTAAGTTTACAGACGTGTTAACTAAAGCCGGAATCATTCAAGGTATAAAGCTTGATATGGGTGCAAAACCTATGGCTGGTTTTCCAAACGAAAAAGTTACAGAAGGTCTTGATGGTTTGCGTGAACGTTTATCAGAATACAAAACATTTGGCGCCCGCTTTGCCAAATGGCGAGCAGTAATTGCTATTGGTGATGGCATTCCAACAACCCAATGTATCGAAGCGAATATACATGCTTTAGTACGTTATGCTGCTTTATGCCAGGAAGTAGATATGGTGCCGATTGTAGAACCTGAAGTGCTGATGGATGGAGCGCATAGTATTCAACGTTGCTTTGATGTAACAGAGCAGGTGATGAAGATATTATTTTACCAATTATATAAATATAAAATCTGCCTTGAAGGAATTATTCTAAAACCAAATATGGTAATTGCAGGAACAAAAAGTACGGCGCTGAACAGTATAGATGAGGTAGCTGAAGCAACAGTAAATTGTTTGCTTCAATCTGTACCTGCAGCAGTACCTGCAATTGCATTTTTATCCGGCGGACAGTCGGCAGATGATGCAACAGCGCATCTGAATGCCATGAATAAAAACTTTAAGAACCGGTTACCATGGATACTTACATTCTCTTTTGCAAGAGCTATTCAGCAACCTGCATTAGAGGCCTGGAAAGGTGATGATGCAAACGTTAAAGAAGCACAAGATCTTTTGTACCAGCGCAGTAAATCAGACGTAGCTGCAAGACAAGGAATTTATTAATATAATAAATTTAAAACACAGTATCAGTATCAAGCGGCCTCACCCTTTTCATTTGCGGGCTGGGGATGGTTTTCATGAGCTGGTAAAAGCCTTATGTTTATTGGCTTTTGAAAGGTATCAGATTTATCTAAGCTTGCTTTATAAGAAAAACTTATTTAGCTGTTTATCATTTTTTAATGCCTGAAGTTTTTGCACATTTACCGGCTTCTCAATATAGGCGATTACCTGCTTATACTTAAGGGCTTTTTGTCTGTCAGATTCGTTGGTAGATGAAGTTACAATGGCCACCAATATTTTTTCCGCAAGCCCGCTGGGATTTATCGCTTCCAGAAATTCCCATCCGTTCATGACAGGCATATTGATATCTAATAAAATAAAGTATATGGTATCGCTATCATTATTTTGCAAAATATACTCCAATCCAAGTTTTCCGTTTATAAATGATATGGGAGCATCATGGAAATTACTTTTTATTATCATCCGTTCCTGAATCATAATAACAATCCTATCATCATCAATTATGATAACTTGCAATCTCATTATGAAGTGGCGAGTTGTGCCATTTCTGTTTTCTTTATAATTTCTTTTACCAGCACATCTAACTCCTGAGAAGCCTGGAGAATATTAACGAATACCTCTCCTTTTTCAGGCTCAGAGAGTTGGTGATTTTGTATAACATCTACTAATCCCATAATTTTGGCAAGAGGCGCTCTTACCACATGGGATTGAATCCATGCTATTTCCTGCAGTTTTTTATTTTGGGTTTCAATAGCAGATATGTATTTCAATTGTTCAGTAATATCAATAGCCAGTACAATCTGCGCTTTTTTGTTTTTAAAATTTATATAGTTACTGAGCACCTGCGCTTCTATTAACTTTCCATTTTTTGTTTTATGGCTGAAAAGACCGTGGGAAATGGATGGGGCACTTTTGTTAGGTGTATGTGAGCTTGCATCAATTACAGGTAAGGCGCTGCCGGGAGTTATATCTCTCAGGCCCATAGATAAAAATTCTTCTCTGTTATAGCCATATTGCTCAATAGCTGCAGCGTTCACATCAAGAAATTGTAAAGTTTCCATATCGTAAACCCACATGGGCTGCGGGCTGAGGTGAAAGAGATCACTATATTTTTTTTCTGATTCTTTCAGCTCTTCCACACTCTTTTTTCGCTCTATACCATATATAACACTTTTGTATAAAGATTGTGCATTTATATCATCCTTTATCAGGTAATCAGCTACGCCAAGCGACAGCGACTCTATACTGAATTTGATATCGCTATATCCGGTTAATATTATAATAGGACAATCCGGGCATAAAGAAAAAATATCCGAAATTAATTTTTTACCGCTGTGGTCAGGCAGGGTAAGGTCAAGTAATATTGCATCAAACTGATATTGAGATGAAGATAATATTTCAGAAGCCTGTTTAAAGGTTTGTGCATGAATTATTGCAAGCGAATTCTGATCTTTAAGAAATGTTTCAATTAAAGTAAAATCTCCTAAATTATCTTCAATAACCAGAATAGTAAGAGGCCGATTATTATAATTAATCATTATTTAATTTTTGCATGGCAGTTTCGCAATAGAAACCCAGAAAGATTCTATGGCAGATACTAAATGAAAAAAAGATTTCACTTCATTGGGCTTTGTAATGTAGCAGTTGGCGTAGTTATCATAAGCCTGATTTATATCGTTTGGAGATGATGAAGTGGTAAGCATAATGACCGGGATGTGTTTCAAATTGGCTGTAGTTTTTATAAATTTTAATACCTCCTGGCCGTTTCTCTTTGGCAGGTTTATATCCAGTAAAACAAGATCTGGCAATTGCGACCGTGTGTTATTTGAATCAAAAAAATCAATGGCTGCTTGTCCATCCCTTGCTACGCTAATGTTCTTAAGTTTTTCCCATTCGCCAAAGGCTTCCAGCGTAAGCATAATATCGCCTTCATTGTCTTCTACCAATAAAATATCTATAGGTTTCATTGTTATATTATTTAGCTATCGTAAAATAAAATGCGGTTCCCTTTTGCTCTTCAGATTCTACCCAGATGTTTCCACCCATGCCTTCAATAATTTTTTTTGTGATGGCAAGCCCAATTCCTGTTCCGGGATATTTTTCTTTAGTATGAAGCCTTTGAAAGATAATAAATATGGTATCAAGATAAGCTTTTCCAATGCCAATGCCATTATCAGCAACTACAAATTTGAAAAATTTCCCTGTATCACTTGCTGATATATTTATTTCAGGAGGCACTCCATCTCTGTGATATTTTAAGGCGTTGCTAATTAAATTTTGAAATACCTGCCTCATAGGCGTTTTAAAAGATTTGATCACTGGCAATTTGTTGATCTGTATGGTTGCTTTTTTTTCTTCCACTTGCCTGGTATATAAAGCAAGTATTTCATGAACCAGTATATTCAAGTCAATATCTTCTTCGCCTTCCCCGGCTTTGCCTATCCTTGAGAATTCAAGTAAATCAAGAATGATCTGCCGCATACGCTTACTGCCATCCACAGCAAAGTTTATATATTCTTTTCCTTTTTCATCTATTATATTATTATATTTTTTTTCCAGTAAAGTTAAAAAGCTGGTTACCATTCTCAAGGGCTCCTGAAGATCGTGCGAGGCAACATAAGCAAATTGTTCTAATTCAGCATTGGACACTGCGAGCTCTTTAGCGCTCTTCTCTAATCTCTCATTCATGCTGTGCAAAATCGTTTCGGTATTTTTGCGTTCAGTTACATCTTTAAAGAAAACTGATATTCCTGTGAGAGAAGGATAAGCTGTTATTTCAAACCATTTGCCAAAGCGGCTATTAAAGTTTACTGTATTAATTACTTCGTTAGTTTTCGCTACGCTCATATATAACTTATAAATATCAGAACCTATTCTTTCAGGAAATACATCCCATAAATTTCTGCCAATTATCTCCTCTTTAGTAATACTTAGTAATTTTTCTGCCTCTTTATTCCAATAGGTAACCACCCAGTTTTTATCTAAGGCATAAAAAGCATCGCCGATGCTTTCGAGTATAATATTTTTTTCTTCATACGCTTTCAGAATTTCTATTTCAGATTTTTTGATCGCATCAATATCCTGGAAACTACCCATTAATCTTATACATTTTCCATTGTGAAATTCAGCATTTCCAATAGTTCTTACCCAGCGCTCATTTCCTTTGGCGGTTATTATTTGTAACTGCAGATCATAAGCGGCGCCGGTATTAATAGCTTCCTGCACTGCTTTCAAAATCCTATCTCTGTCAGCGCCTTCTTTATAAAAGTTTACAGCAATTTTCATATCAGGAATAAAACCCTTATCAACTTCGTGAAGCTCTTTAGTAATATCGGACATGTAAAGAGAATTGTTTACCAGGTTCACTTCCCAGCTACCTATTCGTGCCAGCTGATTTGTTTTATTCAAAAGATCTTCTAACTGTTTTCTTGCTGTTATATTATGAACAATTTTTGCTGCGCCTGTTACCTTTCCAAAACTATCTTTGAGAGGTGAAATTGCAACTAATACGTGTACCTTTTCTCCATTTTTGGTAAGCCTTATGGTTTCAAAGTGCTGAACGTGTTTGCCGCTCTTTATAGTTGCGATAGAGGTAATTTCTTCATGAAGCCTGTCTTCAGGAATGAGCATGGTGATGTTTTTACCAATAGCTTCATTCATTGAATAGCCAAAAAGGTTTTCAGCGCTTGGGTTCCAGCTGGTAATAGTTCCATCGAGCGTTTTGCTTATTATGCCGTCATTTGATGCGTTAACAATTGCGGCAAGGTGTGCCTGGTTATGCAAAATATCTTTGCGCTCTTTTTCCATAAGGCATTTCTCTAAAAGCCTGTTTATAGCTACGGGAAGCCTCTCCAGCCTATCCTTTAAGATGTAATCGTCTGCTCCCCGTTTAAGAACATCCAATGCAAACTCTTCAGAAATAATTGAAGTAATAAGAATGAAAGGAACAGTAATGTTCGCTTCCTTTAAATAGGACAAAGCTTTATAAGAATTATAACGCTGCATTATATGATTGCAGAGAATAATGTCAGGAGAGAAGTCGTTAAGAGCTTTTATGAAGGTAACATCCGTATTTACTACCAGGCCTTCGAAATCTATTAATTCTTTTTGTAATAATCCCCATATTAGCCTGGCTTCTGCAGGCACATCTTCCAGAAGTAATATGTGAATTTTTTTATTCATACCAAATGCAAACTTTTTGAAAAATAAAAAGCTTTATAAAGAGTAAATTAAATGCATTAATAAATCTCTCTTTTGCAATAATTATCTTTTAAGTTTTTTGAAATTTCGAAAGAGAGTTTTATTGTAACTATACTTGATAACGTTGTGAAATAAATAAAAGTATAAGCTAATAATTAGCAGCGGCAATACGTTGGCAAAGTACTATCTATAAATAGTAGCAAAATAAGATCGGTTTTTTTCTTTTACAAATCGCAAGATTCAGATTATAACTTCTCCATCTTCCTGCATAAAAAGAATTTTATCTTTAAGGAAATTAATCTCAATGCCTTTGCCTATTTCTACATTATCAGATGGCGGCCTGCGCACTATGAGTATTTGTTTTGCCATAGTAAGATATACAAGTTGTTCATTGCCCATATTTTCATAAGCGATCACTTGCAAGGTACAATCACCTTTTACCTGCATGTCTTCTTTAATTACAATGTCTTCAGGCCTTATTCCAATTAAAACTTGCTTATTTATAAATTTCTTTAAGCGCTCATCTATCTGATTTTCTAAAGTTATACTGCAATTGGCTGAGTCAATATTAAAAATATAGTTTCCTTCAAACGTAAGAGTTCCGGTTATAAAATTCATGGTGGGCGAACCAATAAAACCTGCAACAAACTTGTTTGCCGGATTATTATATAAATGCATTGGAGCATCAAGCTGCATTAATTTTCCCTTGTTTAAAACGGCTATTCTATTGCCTAAAGTCATGGCTTCTGTTTGATCGTGCGTAACGTAGATCATGGTGGCATTTATTTCACGATGAAGGGTTTGTAATTCAATGCGCATCTGGCTTCTAAGCTTTGCATCCAGATTGCTCAAAGGCTCATCGAAAAGAAAAACTTTTGGCCGCCGGATGATGGCCCTTCCAATAGCGACACGCTGGCGCTGCCCGCCAGATAATGTTTTGGGTTTTCTATATAATTCATCTTCTATCTCCAGCAATTTTGCCGTTTGCATTACCCGTTCTTTTATTTCTGTTTTGCTAAATTTTTTTAGCTTTAATCCGAAGGCCATATTATCGTAAACAGTCATGTGAGGATATAATGCATAGTTTTGAAAAACCATAGCGATGTCCCTGTCTTTCGGGCTAAGGTCATTCATTTTTTTACCATCAATGGTCAGCGTGCCTTCGCTTATATCTTCCAGGCCGGCAATCATTCTTAGCAAAGTGGATTTACCACAGCCCGAAGGACCAACGAGCACCATAAATTCTTTATCATGAACTGTAAACGAAATATCATCTACCGCTTTTTTTCTGCCTCGTTGTTTATCAGTATCATCATAAATTTTAGAAATATTTTGTAAGACAACTTCTGCCATAATATTTATTTAAGAGATGGATTAGTAAAAAAATCTTTAGGTATCCTGGTTATACGGCAGGCAAGATCCAGCTCTCCTGAAGCAATTATAAAATCATCTTCAAAAGAAGCTATGCCAGTTGTAAACACTATGTCATGAAGATATACTTGTTTATCAAATTGTATAGTGAGTGCTGCGTTCGCTTCCAGCAAGGGAAACTCATCAGCGAGATACAAAATTTTAGATGGATCATCTTTATTGAGCAATGCCCAGTATGTTCTGTAAATGCCAACATCACTTTTATTTTCAACACCATGATAAAGCATAAGCCATCCATGTTCGGTGAGCAACGGCGGTGTTCCTCCACCTATTTTTACATTAGAAACCGATGATCTTTTTGCTCTTAAAAAAACATTATCGCAAGGCTTCCAGTGTAATGCATCCGGCGAGCTTGCCAAATGAATAGATGGGCCGGGATGATATGATGATGATGGGGAAGTAGCGAAATAGCAGCTCCCTAACGGCCTTGTGAGTGCATAATATAAATTGTTGATTTTTCCTTCAAACAAAAGCATATCCTTATTTTGATGATCCAGCACTATGCCTGCATTGGTATAATTCAATCCATCTTCTGAAATATATAAAATGGTGGAATGGCTTTCCGAACTTACACAACAGGTGGTCATATAGTAACGGTTATCTATACACGACATTCTTGCGTCTTCAATGCCATATTCCTGGTTGGTATGTTGCGGTGAAATAATTTTATCATAATGAATTTGTTTTATTTCAGAGCCATTTTCATTGAGTTCTACAGGAAGCAACCATGATAAAGAAGTAACTGCACAAACAGGGTATGAATATTCTTTTAATACAAAACTTCTGGGGTCTTTCATATCAGCGTTATTCAACGGCCATGCATCAATAACATAATTATTTTCCGCATCCCATCTTATACAATGAACATGATTATCATACACCGGTTCAGATAAGGCTTCAGCCACCCGCACCATCATCAAAAGGTTTCCGCTGGGCAGCTTGCAAAGCCCGGGATTGAAAGCGCCAAGCACATAAGTGCCATCTTTCAATCCATTTCTTAAAGGAGACTTTGAAAGATCAACATCGGTTGGAGTAAAAATCAGCTGATCATATTTAATGGCAGCAGGCATTATTTTTTATATTTATTTAAATCAACTTTTATGGCAGGATAAGCTTCCACAATTTCCATAGCGAGGAGCGCTTCAATAGTAGATTCAGCACCTGAATTTATATTTACATTTGATGAAGAACCGATGCCATCGTAGCAGCGGCCTGTGGATACTGAATACATGGTTTGATTAGCTGCATTATTACCGAGAAACCATGCGGCAAGATGCCCGGTAATGTCTGCATACTTTTCCTGATTGGTAATGCGGTAAGCCTCCGCAGCAGCAGAAACCATTGGCCTTATTCCATAAGCAATCTGATCAAAAGTTTGCTCACTAACGAGCGTTATTTGCGTGCCACTATTTTGTACAACAAATGATGATTGCATTCCGTTTTGCAATAACCAGGTATAAAAATTATCCACCATTGCAAAGCCTTTGTTAGTGTAAGAGGTATCGCTTAAAAAAGCGCCTGCTTTCATCAGCGCATAAGCCTGATCGCCGCCGTATGCGTGCCATGTGTTTTGCCAGCTTAGGATGCAGGAATAAGGAAAATGAGTGGCATCGCCCTCTTGCATAAGCGCAATTCCATCTGCAAGTTTCTTTATAAATGCGCTTAATGCGGCATCGTTTTTTGCTGAAGGTAAAAGCCCCAAAAGCATTATGGCTGCCTGATCTGTACCGCTTCCTGCAGGCAGCCATGTTGGTATGGTAATTCCGGAAACTACAGTTGTAGTTTGTGGCAATGGAACAAAATCATTTTTTATATTAATAATAAGTGTGGCAATTGCAGCATCCATTTTATCTGCTAACGCAGCATTTTTTGGTCTTACAATTGGGCTTGCTTCTGACAGGGTGTACAAGGCACGCCACGACCACCAGTTGGCAGTGTTACTGCTTGTGCTGCCGTTCGTGTTGATGCTAAAATCTGGTTGCATAAAATTATAGAAATATCCATTGGATGATTGCATCTGAAGGATAAAGTTTATGAGATTATAGGTTTTGTTTTGAAGAGCAGTATCCGATATAAAATTTTTATCTCTAATGAAAACTTGTGTTGCCCGTGCTACATCATCTACGCAGGTAAACCCTTCTCCCGAAGCTGGCGTTAAAGTATAATTTGGAGCATCCGCATAAATAAATACGCCTGCTGCGGTGGCACCCGACGGGAACTTTACCGGCCGGTATAAATAAGTTAAGTGTGCAAGATTAACTAAAGAACTATCCGCTGGTGCAGGTATAACAGGCGCAGAAGTAGATTGTTTCTTACAGGTAACTGCCATGCAGCTTATCGCACACAGGCAAAGGGCAAACTTGAATTGTTTCTTCATAATAAATGTTTAATTATTTTTCATTTCGTTGAGTAATTCATTTAAGCCAACGGTAGCAAATCCTGTTGCAGCGTCGGATACAGCGTAAGGTATTATTAAGTTATCGCCATGGCGCAGCAGCCCACAGGTATAAACAACGTTGGGCACATAACCTTCTCTTTCCTCTTCATCGGCTTTCAATAATGGATAGCAAAGCCTTGCAATAATTTTTGAAGGATCAGTAAGGCTGAGGAGTATAGCGCTGATAACATACGTGCGCATAACACCCACGCCATGTGTGAGCAGCAACCATCCTTCGCTTGTTTTTATTGGCGAGCCACAATTGCCTAATTGTACGAGTTCCCAATCGTATTGTGGCTCCATTAAGATTTGATATTTATTCCATACATACAAGTCATCGGAATACATAATGTTCATTTTTTCGCCGCCTTGCCTGGAGATCATAACATATTTTCCATTTACTTTTTCAGGAAATAATGCCATGCCTTTATCGGATATAGCATCTCCATATAACGTGCGTATTGTAAACACATTAAAATCGTTAGTTTCTATTAGTTGCGATTTAATACGATGACCATCGTAGGCGGTATAAGTTCCATAGTAACATGAGTTGTCACCATCCTGAAATTTCACAAATCTTACATCCTCCATGCCCATGCATTCAGCTTTGGCATTAGGGAAAATAACTTTTTCGTTTATGGATAATTGTGATGCTTTTAATTCGTAATTAGTATCAAAAATTTCTTCTAATATTTTTATTGAATCTTTTGCTGATTCATCTCGTAAGAAAGTGTTTTTTATAAATTGAAGGCATTCTTTCGCAGTAAATTTTTGCGGTAACGATTCTATTATTGCTCTATTAAAATAAGAAAAACAGGCAATCCGTTTTAAAATAAAATCTTTATCATAAAACACTTCATCATTCTTTTTAAGGCTTGTAAAATATTCCGGCTCTTTATCAAATTGTATGTTTGATGCATTATCAACAATCCCAGTTTTAAAAATTATAGAAGAAATATGTCCTTCGCCGGTAGCTCGTAAACTCATTACAAACCTTTGCTGGCCTGGGTTTAATCCATGCTGATCAGGGTGCGCTACAATAGATGGATTAAATAACGCTGCCGCCTGTATGGAATATTCTTTAGTGAAAAAAGCGCCAATCAATAATTTTTGTTGATGTGAAAAATCTAAAACATCTTGTTCGTTCGGCACATTTATGTTTTCAAAATGCTGTTTAAAAACTTCTTCTATATTCCTATGCCTTGCAGAAAAATCTCTCATCACTTCATCCAGTAATTTTTTTACATCATCATCACTTAAACGTTTTACCCTTTCGATAATATTCTTTACACGATCGCTTCCGGGAAGATGTAAGAACTGATTGATAACGGCTTTTGGCGAAGCAAATAATTTTACAGAACTCTTATTTATTTTCATTACAAATGTGAATGGTGATTAGCGATGATTAAGATTTTATTTTAATTAAATAAACCCTTTTAACTTGATAAGCATTTAACATTGCTGGTAAGTTTTAGAAACATAAAATTTTTTATAGCGACTTATGACAGGCAATGGTGATGTGAACTTATTTGCAATACACTTAAACTATTTTTATAAAAATTTACATTCATTTGAAATGTTCGCCCGGCCACTGTTCAATCTCCATCAATCTTTTAGCCCAGTTGATGCCATACTTTGTATAAAATGCTTTTGAAAAAATAAAAACGCAATCATAACAGGAAGCGCTAAAAGCACTGCTGCTGCTATCTTTACGCCAAGCTGGCTATCTGCACGGCCACCTGTTGCAAAAAGCGTAACCAACTGCGGCATCGTCATCAGCTGTTCGTTTCTTATAACAATTAATGGCCACAGCACTTCATTCCACGAACCAATAAAAGATAAGATAGCGACAGTAACTAAAGTTGGTTTAATGTTAGGCCAAAGAATCCGAAATATAATTCCAAGTTCTGTGCAGCCGTCAAGTCTTGCGGCATCTATCAGCGCTTGCGGCAATCCCTGGAAAGCTTGCCGGAACATAAGGATGGCAAAGGCGCTCACGGCAAAAGGAACTATTAATGCAAGGAAAGTGTCTACCAAATGAAGGTTTACCATTGTTATATAATTTGGAATAAGCGTTACCTGGAAAGGAAGCGACATGGTAAAAACGATTATATAAAAGATAAGCTGCCTGCCTTTGAACTGCATTTTTGCAAGTGCATAACCAACTGTTGAGCCGGTTATCATCACAAGCGAAGTAGTAAAAAATGCTACCAGTAAGCTATTAACAAGAGAGCGTCCGATAGGTATTTTACCCATCATTAATTTAAAATTATCGAAGGTGGGATGAGCAGGCCATAAGCTAATATTACCTGCATCGTGCAGCGGTGTTAAGGATGCGCCCATCATCCAGATAAAAGGATATATAAATGTAAGCGCTGCAAGCAGGAGGATTGCATACAGTAATATTTTTTTTACCTCTCCCCAACCCCTCTCAGAAGGCGAGGGAACTAACTTTGCCTCACTCCAACCCTTCTCCGAAGGAGAGGGAACTAACTTATTAGATATCATTTTAAATTTTTGATTCCATAAAAACTTTGTTATTCATTACATATTTTCAAATTGGTTTTATCTTCATTTGCCATTGCCTATTCACCATCTTACACTTCTTTCTCAATAAACTTTTTTTGAAGCACCACCACGCTCATGATCAGCAATGCATAGAAAAAACCAAGCGTAGCTGAATAGCCCATATTATAAAATTGAAATGCCTGTTTATAAATGTACAGAACCGCTGATAGCGTTGAGTTTAAAGGGCCACCACCCGTCATTATATAAGGCTCAATAAAAAGAGAAAAGCCACCAATAGTTGACAAGATAACTACCATAAAAATGGTCGGATTTATCATGGGCAATGTAATATGATAAAACTGTTGCCAGCGCGTTGCACCTTCCATTTTTGCGGCTTCATAATATTGTGTTGGCACTGTTTGCAGCCCTACTAAAAACAGTATTACATACAAGCCCACATTCTTCCAGGTGGCCATAACAGCAATGGAATATATCGCAACGTTGGGGTTAACCAGCCAGCCCACTTTTGAAATACCCATGCTCATTAAAAGCCTGTTTATTAATCCTGAATCAAAGCCTAAAATCTGTTGCCATAAAATAGTAACAACAACACCTGAAACAATAACCGGCATAAAAAACGCAGACCTGAAAAAAGATGCTGCTTTAATTTTTTGATTTAATAAATAAGCAAGAAATAAAGATACCACTAACTGTAGCGGAATATGCAGCAACAAAAATTTTAATGTATTACCGATTGCTTTCCAAAAAAGCCGGTCGTGAAAAAGGCGGTAATAATTATCTGTGCCAATAAATTTCATTGGCGAAATAATGTTCCATTTATTAAAGGTGAGAAAGAAACAAAACAAAACCGGAAATAATACGAACACAAGAACGAACAACAGGTAAGGCGATACCAAAAGATAGGGCAGCCACTTTATTTGAGGGCGCTTTTTTTTACCTGATAAGACGATATCTACATTCATTTGCAATTAAAATTTTTGGCTCATTTGATTTGCCTGCTCTGCCATTCTTATTGATTCTACTGCGTTGTCATCAGTTATAATTCTTTTATGATCTCTGCTTTTAATCCAGTTCCATTGATCGGTAAGCATGTCGGTAAGCATCTGCTGGTAACGGATTTGCTTTTCTGCGGCATTTCCAAATTCAAGCGTTATTTCTTCGTCAAAGCTAATGGCAGCAAATCTTCCTCTGGTCTTGTTACTATTAGTTTTCATATCTGTGTTATAAATGCTTTCAGGTTCACCGATTATACTTTTTAATCTCTTTATATCTTCATTTTTAAACAACCCATGTAGCTCCATCTTAACCGGTACCCATTCATACAAAGTGATCTCTCCTTTTTCAAACAGCAATCTCATTTCCTGCCTGTCTAATATTTTTGGCTGATCAAAGCCATGATAAAAATTTACAACACCAGCATTGTACAACACAGAAGCTTGAACCCGATCATAAATAATTGGTGAAGTATTCTCACGATGCAGTTGAAAAGCGTTTATAACTTTTCCGTTACCTAACCATCCTGATAACATATCAAAAAAATGAACAGAATGCTCTATAAAAATTCCACCACTTTTATCTTCGTCCCAAAACCAATGGTGCTCATCTAAGTGTTCATCGCTTGCATAGTTTTCAAAAAAACCATGCAGAAAATTGCCCATTAGTTTTTCATCAATAATTGTTTTTACAATTGTATATAATGGATTATAGCGTTGCATAAGATTTACTACATATAACACATTATACTTTTTTGATAGTTGCTGCAACTCTTCTGCATCGCTTAACTTCAGCGCTGCTGGCTTTTCGCAGACAACATGCTTGCCAGCAAGCAAAGCTTCTTTAGACATATTATAATGAAGAAAGGGCGGTGTAGCAATGTAAGCAAGATGTATTTCTTTATCATTTAATAGTTCTTTGTAATCAGAATAAAATTTTGCATTCAATTCCCTGGCAAGCTGCTTTCCTGCGGCTTCATTTACGTCTGCAATGGCAATAATTTTTATTCCATCCACTTTTAAAAAAGCATTTGCTGCAAAAGATGCGAAGCCGCCGGCACCGATAATCCCGATACATAGAGCCTCACCCCAACCCCTCTCCGAGGGAGAGGGAACTAACTTACCAGTTACCATTTTTATTATTTGTTTTGACCTCACGCCCTTCTCCGAAGAGAGGGAACTAACTTACCAGTTACTATTTTGTTCTTTCTTTTTCTTTTTTACTTCTTGTTTATTTCCCTGCATCCACCAGCAAAACATTCACTGCTGCTTCCGCATCGGCTATTGCTTTCTCAGGCGTCTTTTTTCCATAAATAACACACGCTTCATACTCCTGCGAAATAATATCCAGCACCTCAACAATAGATTCGCAATTACTGATGTCTTTTACATAAGCTACCTCTTTTGCAAACTGAACCATCATCGGGTTCTTTTTAAAATAATCTCCAAAAAAATCATCCGTATCTAAATTTTTTCTTCTTGGTAACTGGCCTGTCATCTCAAGCAATTGCAGGTCGCCTTGTTTATCTACTATTGTTTTTATAAAATTCCATGCTTCCCGCGGATTAGGGCAAGTATTGAACATGACAATATTTTTCGCATTGGCATAAGTATATACCGGCCCTGTGTGGCCATCGGGCGCTACAGGTAAAAAATAATCGAAACCGAAACCCTTATTGGGAATATTATTCAAATAAGAAATTTCCCATGGCCCCGTCCATTCCGTAGCAATTCTTTGCAATACAAAAGGATCGCTGGAGGATACATCATTTTCTTTTGAAAAATAATCATTAGCATACAATGTTTGCAGAAAGCGAAATACTTCTATAGCATACTTATTGTTGAAAGTCGCCCTGTTATTCACTATCAGCGGCGCACCATTGGAGGCGGCAATATATAATGTATAAAAATTAAATAACCGCTCGTACCATATTGGCCTTACTGCTGTATAACCAAAACGCTTTGCCATCGTTCCGCCGTTGTTATTAGTTTTAAATTTTGCAGCAGCGTTTATGTAAGCGGAATAAGTGGTGGGCAGCTCTTCAATACCATTATCTGTAAATAGTTTTTTATTATACAAAGTCATAATCGGGTTCACCTTCCACGGAACCTGGTATATATGCCCATCGAATGAAGTGATCTCTTTTATAACATCATCATTGCAACGTCCTTTTAAAAAATCCATAAAACCGGCTATAGTATCCAGCGGAATAAGAACATGCGCACGGGCATACATTTCCACGCTGGCCTGCAACATATTTGCATACACATCCGGTGGCAATTTACCCACTACTGCCGCAAGTATTACTTCTTCACTCGATTGCCCTTCGGGTATGGGCTGCATGTGTATCGGCATGTTGGTATGCCCCCGGTTCCATGCGTCTTTAAAGGCAGCGCTAAGTTGTATTTCCTGGTTATTATTAGAACACCAGAATAGTAATTCTTTATTTTTTACTGATTGAGATGAACAAGATATTATGAACAGAGAAAAAATTATAATGACCCGTTTATTCATTTGGAGAATAATAAGATTATTATTAAAAAATTGAAAAATAAAAAACCCCTGCCTGTTTCCAAAAACAATACAGGGGTTTAACATACAAATTAAACTTACTGTGTAACCTGCTGGTTATAAATTTGAGTAATCTGGGGGCCGGTTAAAGCAACATTATAAATCAAAATATCATCAAGATCTCCGGTCCAATAGCCGCCATATCCAATAAAAAATCTACCTGTACCATCATCTGTAGCAGTGTATGCTGCATTTGGTAAATCAGAACCAATAGATAAATCGACAGTTGGGTTTATTGGTTTCATAGCTCCTCTTAGATCAGTCCATGTCTTAACAGATACCCCATCGACATAAAAAACTTCCGTACTATCTCCATCATAAGTTACAGCTAAGTGATGCCATGGAGCTGAACCTACAGTGGCGCCAATTGAAATATCAAGCCCAGCATCTTTATTTATATCAGAAGAATCAGTATATTCAGTAAAAAATGGCCTTGTAGGTTGCATTTGAAATTTCCAGCCATTCCATCGGTCTAAAGCAATCATATAACAATCAGATCTGTGATTTGTTCTGCCTGCCGTGTCTTGTCTTTCCCATACACTAACAGTTATGGCTTTGGGATTAAGGTTTGGACTATAGGGCACATCAATATTGCCGCCGCCGCCAAAACGGTAAGCTGAATTAGCATTCCCAAAGCGGTCTGCCACAAGAGTGGGTACTCCTCCCGGAACTGCTGCCAAGCCAACCGGGCCGGCTTCTAAGGTACCATTATGGCCATTGCCTGATGAATCATTGGCATTGCCATTAAATTTCCAATAGGCAACAAGTGAGGCTGATGCAATCGGAGTTATTAAGCCGCTTTTATAGGTCCCAACAGCTGCGTTCAAATTTGCTGCTGCGGCTGTAATCTGTACCTGGGTTGATGTAGAATTAGCCAACACTGCCTGTGCAGAAGTTAAGGCACTTTGAAGCGTTGCCTGCGTACCCTTTGTGTATTCACCCGGTTGTGTACCTTCCCTGGTAGTAGATAAATAGGATTGCGCAGAATCAATAGATGCAGTTAAAGATGTGGTGACTAATGGCGTAGGTGGGGTGCTGCTCTTTTTACAGGAGTACATAAGGAAAGTCATTGACAATCCTAATGTCATGGTAAGAATTAAATACTTAATTTGAATTTTTGATCTCATGATTTTTAATTTTTATGAATAAATAAATAATAAACATTTTAATGAAGTGCTTTGTCTGCATCTCTTTCACTTTGTGGAATAGGAAATTTACTTTTTGTGGCGTATGAAAATAATGTAACGCCATCTCTATTGATAAGCTGGTTTACATAACCTGGTCCCAGATTTGGATTAGCGCCATAACGCATCAGGTCGAAAAACCGGTGAAATTCAAATCCCAGTTCAACTCTTCTTTCGTGTATAATAGCGGTTCTTACCTGGCTTTGCGATATAGCAGGAATATCGGGCAAAAGCCCGGCAGGAACAGTTCCATATCCATTTAAAGTGCTATCATATAAATAACTTTCCCTTGCTCTCTTTCTCACCTGATTGAGCGGCAAAACAGCAGCATTTGTTTGTCCCAGTTCATTGAGCGCTTCTGCATTAAATAATAATACATCTGCATAACGGATAGCTACATAATCACAACTTCCCTGGCCTATAACCGGCGCTTGCGAAAGAGGCTGTTGATACTTCCTGGTTAAATAACCTGTTTGCGGAGACCAGGATTTCTGGTATACCTCTCCATCATTCCACAGCATACTATCTCTGCCAACTGTATAGTCCAACCTCGGGTCATAAACACTATCTGCTGTTTGTTCAAATTCATCAACAAAGTTTTGATTGGGGGCATCACAATAATAACCACCAACCACCTGGGGAGCAAACCACTGATTTAATGCATTGCCAACATTAGGATTTTGACCGCCTAACATTTGAACTTCAAAAATTGATTCTTTGTTATTTTTATGCAAAGCATCAAAATCCTGAGCATAAAGATTCATTAAACTATATTGCTCACCATTAATTACAAGGTTAGAATAAACTAAAGATGAATCCCATTTTTGCTGGTATAAGTAAACTTTGGCCAGCAAGGAAGCAGCAGCGCCGCTGGTAGCTCTGCCTACATCAGCACCTGTATAACTTGAAGGTAAAATGTGAAAAGCTGCCAGCAGGTCCGGCTCAATTACTGATTCATAGATCTCTTTTACGGGAGATTGCGGTATTTGCATTTGAGCAGGTGTTAAAGGCGTAAGCACAATGGGTACGTCTCCATAAATATTAATTAGCATGAAATAATACCAGGCTCTTAAAAATTGTGCTTCCCCCAAAATCCTGGAGCGAAGCGCAGTGTCCATATTAATGGAAGGAACATGTGCCAATACTAAATTACAATTGGTAATTCCTTCATAGTAATTATTCCATTCATTAGATAAATGTGAATTAGTTGATGAATAGGAAAACTTATCAATAGTTTCAGCATCTGGGCTTGCTCCGGCATTTCCTGTTGCCGCATCATCAGAAGCAACATCTCCAAATACCCAAAGCGGGTTGGCCGTGGCACTTGTAAAGGTTAATTCTGTATAGGCCTCGTTTACAGCTTGAACCGCAGCGGCAGAAGTGGTATAAAATTCATTGGTTTGATAGACCCCCTGAAGTTTTTTATCCAAAAACTTGGAACAGCCAAGCCCTATAAAAGCCAATGTTCCAATAACCAAGCTGTATATTAATTTTTTATTCATAATTTTTTTATTAAGTATTAAAAATTAAGATTGGCACCAATAATATAGCTTTTTGCTGCCGGATAAGTGCCCCAATCAATGCCTGCTGCCACATCGCTTGGATATTTTTCAACTGCCACATTATTGCTTGTGTGCATTTCAGGATCCAGGCCGGTATATTTTGTAATTGTAATAAGGTTATTTCCGGTTACATAAAATCTTAATCCTTGAATATGGAGTTTGCTTACTAATTTTTTAGGAATGGAATACCCAATTTGTACATTTTTCAAACGGCAATAAGAAGCGTCTTCCAGGAAACGGCTTGAAGGTTCTTTTATATTATTTGTTTGATCCCTAAATGACACCAGCGGCATTGTGTTGCTGGTACCTTCACCATGCCAGCGGGTGTCATACACTCTTTGTGTTACATTAAAAGGCCGATAAAACCCTTCGATATCCTGGTTTACCTGCAGATATATTTTGTTACCATAGCCTCCCTGTACAAGAAAGAACAAATCGAAATTTGAATAATTTAATGTTGTTGTAAACCCATAAGTAAATTTGGGAATCGCACTGCCGAGGAAAGTTCTGTCATTCTGGTCTATAATTCCATCTCCGTTAATGTCTTTGTACTTTACATCGCCCGGCCTTACACCTGTCCCTTGGTAGGCTGAAGTAAAAATATCATTTGCGTTTTGAAAGATGCCTGTCATCTTGTATCCGTAAAAAGAACCCAACGGATGCCCGGTGGTCGTGAGCGTTGCATAAACCCCATCATCAATTCTGCCACCTTGTATAGGAACTGGTATTGACAATACTTTATTTTGGATAGTTGCAAGGTTTCCGGTAAAGGTGTATTTCAATTTATGATTTATGTTACTGTAGCGAAGGTCAAATTCAAATCCCTTATTTTGAACACTGCCATCGTTTACATAAGGCGGAGCTGCATCGCCGCCAATCATAGGCAATGGAACTTTTACAAGCATATTGCTGTTCACTTTATTAAAATAATCAACTGATAAAGAAAGTTTGTCTGCTAAAATTGCCATATCCACTCCCACATCTGTTTGAGTAGACGTTTCCCACTTAACATTAGAGTTACCTAAACTTGAAACCGTCATGCCCTGTACAACCGTTTGCGGGGCGCCGAGTACATAATTTTTTACATTGCTTGCCTTAAGTGCACTATTTACAACTGATGCCCATGGATAATCTCCAATATTTTGATTTCCTAATTGGCCATAACTGGCTCTTAATTTCATTTTTGAAATAACCGGAAACATATTGGTAAACCATTTTTCACTCATTAAATTCCAACCTGCCGCACCAGAAAAGAAATTTCCCCATTTGTTTGCAGGGCCAAATCTTGATGAACCGTCTCTTCTTGCACTGCCTGAAACAAAAAACTCATTATTATAATTGTAATTGACGTTGCCTAAAAAAGACATCAATGCCCATTGGTCTTCCGACTCAGTTATTGCAGAAGTATTGGGATCTCCATTACCAAAAAATTCCTGGGATGGAACCTGGGATGCGAATTTTTGTTGCAATTCTGCATTGTAGAATGTCGTATTTGATACTGCCTCCGTACCTATTAAAAAACTCAAATTATGCAGGCCATTAAATGTATTGTTATAGTGCAATGTATTATTCCAAACCATATTTTCACTGGTTACTTGTCCCTCTGATAATGTATTGGGATTATTTATCCTTCCCCCCGTTCCCCAGTTCAGAAAAAATGTTTTATCCTTGGTTTCGAACACGTCACCCCCGAAGTCGCTCTTAAAAAACAATTTCGAAGTAATTTTATATTCAGCGTAAACATCTCCAAACCCTCTATACTGTTTTTCAATGTTGTTAGTATTATGTGCAAGCCCCACAGGATTATATCCATCTCCAAAAAATCCAGGATATTGTGGCAGATCACTATACACCCCGGGTGAGGCATAAATGGGAATTGCAGGGTCACGAAACAAAGCGTATCGTACTACACTACCGCCATTTCCTGCAAGCCCATCACCTGAGCTTCCCACTGAATTTTTATCATAATAAGAGAAACTGATAGAAGCACCAACTTTTAATTTTTCTGTAACTTCTGAAGTTATCTTACTGCGTAACGTGTATCTTTTATACCATGAGTTTAAAATTATTCCATCCTGATTAAAATAATTACCGGAAACAGCGTATTGAATTTTATTATTTCCCCCACTTACAGAAAGTTCGTGATCTTGTTCCGGTGCTACGCGAAATATGGAACTTATCCAGTTTGTGTTTGCCATTTGAACTGAATCAGGGATAGGCTTTTTTAATAATGGATTATTTGCAGCAAGCCCGGCATTGTCATTTGCAACCATCTCATTGTAAATTGTTTTATATTCTGAAGCATTGGCCATGGGCGTTAAATAACCATGTGTTTGCACGCCGGCATATACTGAGTAGTTTATAGAAGTTCTTCCTGATGTGCCATTTTTTGTAGTAATAACTACCACACCATTGGAGGATCTTGCTCCATATATAGCTGCAGAAGCCGCGTCTTTTAGAACGGTAATTGAAGCAATATCATCAGCCGCCAAAAAATTTATCCCATCTTGTGTAGGTACTCCATCTATTATATAAAGCGGGTCATTATTATTAACAGATCCAACACCTCTGATACGTACGGCAACTCCATCTCCCGGTTGCCCTGTTGATTGAGTTACACGCACACCAGATGCCTGACCCTGCAGTGCCTGGTCAGCGAAACCAATGGGAATTTTAGAAATATTGCCAACATTTACGGTCGTAATGGCGCCCAAAACATTGGAACGCCTTTGACTTTGATATCCAACTACCACCACTTCATTTAATTCCTTATTGATTGATTTCATTCTTATATTTAATGAGGTTTGTCCATTTATTTTCATTTCATAATTCTGATACCCTACTGCTGAAATAATAAGAGTGCCATCTTCAGGAGCGTCAATTGAAAAGTTGCCCTTATCATCTGTTTGCACTGCCTTTCGGGAACCTTTAATTGATACCGTTACGTTAGCTAAAGGCGCGCCGCTACTATCATGTACTACGCCGGTTACATGTATATTTGCATCTCCCGTTAGCTTATCTTCTTTACTATTTTGTTGCTTACCATTCACCATTATAATATTAGCCTTCGTAGTAAATTCTAGTCCCGTTTGTTTGGAGATTTCGTGAAGAACTGTTTTTAATGCTTGTTTGCCTCTTGCAAGCTTTACTTGGGTTGAAACATTAATATCATTTTCATCATAGGCAAAAGAAAAAGAAGTTTGTTTTTCTATGATATTAAAAACGCTGTTTAAATCTGCTTTTTCTTTATTTATCAATACATATACATCTTTGGAAAACGGATGTTTTAGATCATGTGCGCTTACTGATGATATAGCTGCAACTGTTAAGAACACATTTAATATAATTTTTAGAAAACAATTTTTTGTATAAGATATTTTCATAGCAATCATTTTTCTTAATTATTAATAATAATTGTATCTGCCAGTCTTTTACTGTGTAAGCCCTTAACAAGGCATATATTTTCAATTACTTCTTCTGCATTTTGATTTGTAAACTGGCCGGTAAAACGCCATACTTTTTTACTGCTATTGTTAATAACCGTAAGGCCGTATACTTGCCTGATGCGGTTGGCGATTTCCGGAAACGTGCTCTTTTGAAACGTTATATTAAATCTTGTTTCACTTGCATATTTATAAAAAAGATTATCATGAAAAACGTATATAGCTTTCTCATCGGGATATAATAATATGGGCTGAAGCGGCCCTTTACCTGAGTCGTCAACAGATACATTTACCCGTCCTTTAAGTAATTCAACAACAATAGCTGAGTCGCCCGAATGTTTAATATTGAAAACAGTACCCAAAACTGTGGTTACAATATTTTTAGCGTGAACTTTAAAAGGAAATTTCTCATCATGTTTTACTTGGAAATTGGCATCGCCTTGTAAATAAACCTGCCTGTTTTTTCCGGTGAAAGACGAAGGAAACTGTAATGAACTGTGAGGCGCAAGAGTTACAATGGTACTATCGCTCAGCGTAAGTTGCAAAGGCGTATCATTGCTTGCAATAGTGCGGTTAACAGGAGCAGCCTTGCCGGAACCATTTATTATAAACCACGCTGAAGCTATAAGTATTACAACTAAGGATGCTGCAATGAGCAGATTTCTTTTTATACTTTTGGGTCTCTTAGAATCACTTGCAAAGCGGATTACAGATTCAGGTTTTTTATTTATGGCAAATTTTATTTTATCTAATTCCGATCTATATTCTTTCTCACCTAAAGACAATGATAAAGAATTGACCATTTCTTTTGCTTCTTTTATCAGCAATCTTTTAGATGGGTTTTCTGCAATCCATTTGTTCCAAAAGATTACGTCATTTTCATTTAAATGAAAATAATAATTAATGAAAGACTCATCGGCTGCAAAGTCTGCCACTGTATAATTTTGATACAATTTTTTATCCATAAAGAGATTTGAAATTTGAGGCAGTAAAAGCAGTCGTTATAGTATAGTGCAGGAAGCCCTGATTTTTTACCAGGGTTTTTAAAAATTTATTTTTAAAAAAAACTATGTATAGTGAAGTCAGGCGTTTTGAGGTGCTTTTATTTGCTCCCGAAGCTTTTCAATAGCTGTATGTATAGTGTTGTAGACGGTACGTACCTGTAAAGATGTTTTGGCTGATATTTCTGCATAGCTAAGATTTTCAAAAAATTTTAGCTTAATTAATTCTAATTGTTTTTTGGTAAGATTATCTAAAGCCCTGCGTAGCTTGTCTTTTTTTTCTTCCGTTTCCTGAAATGCGATTAATAATTCTTCGTAAGATGATTCAGTATCCTGGAAAGCACCGGAGCTTACATCAGACAAGTTATCCTGATACTTTGCCTGAAAGCGGCTAATTCTTCGCCTTAGCCATGTACAAAGATATGATCGCACATTTTGAACACTATTCACCGTTCCTTTTGTATTCCATATTTCAAGAAACATTTCCTGAATGCAATCTTTGGTGATCTCTTTATCGCATGTTATACTAAAGCCGTATCTGAACAGAATTTGATAATGTGATTCGTAAATTCTTAAAAAGGCATCTTTATCGCCTTGTTTCATAACGTGCCAATCGGTAACAGTGTCAAGCATTGTAATTAAGTGTAAAACAGGTTTACATTACTGTATTGCAATGTAATGCTATTTTGCGATTAACTAATTGCCAATCTGTAATTAGCGGTTACTGAAGCCGATAGATTTTCATTACAATAAAAATATATAAATACAGAAACTAAAACAGCCATTGTATTTAATAAATTTGCTTAAAAAATATTAGCGCATAATATTTTGTATTGGTTATAATAAAAATTTAATTAATAAATATGTTTGAATCATTAAGTGATAAGCTGGATACAGCGTTTAAAAATTTAAAAGGGCAGGGCAGGATAACAGAATTAAATGTTGCTTCCACTGTAAAAGAGATAAGGCGCGCCCTGGTAGATGCGGATGTGAACTATAAAATTGCAAAAGATTTTACAGATGCTATAAAAGAAAAGGCTACCGGAGAAAAGGTGCTTAATGCGATAAGCCCCGGGCAACTGATGGTAAAGATTGTGAAGGATGAGCTGGCAGAACTAATGGGTGGAACTGAGGCTGAGCTTGATCTTTCGGGTAATCCTGCTATCATTTTAATTGCAGGGTTGCAAGGTAGTGGTAAAACAACTTTTAGCGGTAAGCTTGCCAATTATCTCAAAACAAAAAAAGGAAAATCGCCGATGCTGGTAGCCGCCGATATTTACAGGCCTGCAGCTATAGACCAGTTAAAAATATTGGGCGAACAAATAAATATTGATGTTTATAGTGAGCCCGAAAATAAAGATGCAGTGGCTATTGCACAAAATGCATTAAAGGAAGCTAAATCGAAAAACAAAAATGTTATTATAATAGACACTGCAGGCCGCCTGGCCATAGACGAGGTGATGATGACTGAAGTGGCTAATATAAAAAATGCCGTTAACCCAAAAGAAATACTTTTTGTGGTTGATAGCATGACAGGTCAGGATGCGGTGAACACTGCTGAGGCTTTTAATAAAAGACTCGATTTTACCGGCGTGGTGCTTACCAAACTTGATGGTGATACACGCGGTGGGGCTGCTATTTCTATTAAGTCAACAGTAAATAAACCCATTAAATTTATAAGCAGCGGCGAGAAAATGGATACGCTTGATGTATTCTATCCGGAGCGTATGGCGCAGCGCATACTCGGCATGGGCGACATTGTAAGCCTGGTAGAAAAAGCCCAGGAACAATTTGATGAAGTGCAGGCGGCAAAGCTTGAAAAAAAGATCAGGAAAAATCAATTTGATTTTGAAGATTTTAAAACGCAGTTGCAGCAGATAAAAAAAATGGGGAACCTGAAAGATCTTATGGGCATGATACCAGGCGTAGGAAGCCAGTTAAAAAATGTAGATGTAAATGAAGATTCTTTTAAAGGAATTGAAGCAATGATAAACTCTATGACGCTGGAAGAAAGAAGAAATCCTGACCTTATTGATCAAAGCCGCAAACAGCGCATAGCAAAAGGAAGCGGTAAAGAAATGGCAGAGCTTAACCAGTTTATAAAGCAATTTGACCAAATGAAAAGCATGATGAAGATGATGAACAAAATGCCCATGGGAAGGCTTGCCGGCCTCGGGAAAAAATAAACCTGCAGCACAATTTATTTAGCAACTTTCAGTTAATATACCAGTAGTCTGAAGATAATTTTATAATCATTTTGTATTTTGTTTGTAACCTCTTATCTTCGCACTCCTTTAGAAACAAAATTATTAACAACCCAAAAAAAATTTCTATTTTTTATGGCTGTAAAAATGAGATTGCAACGACATGGGTCTAAGAAAAGACCTTTTTATTTTATAGTAGTTGCAGACGCCCGTAGCCCACGTGATGGAAAATTTATTCAAAAGTTAGGCTCTTATAACCCACTTACCGTTCCTGCCACTATACAGATTGACCGGCAAAAAGCATTGGAGTGGCTGCACAAAGGTGCACAGCCTACGGATACAGTTCGCCGCATTTTAAGCTTTAAAGGTGTATTATATTTAAAGCACTTGTTAAGAGGTGTTACACTTGGCTTATTTGATGAAGCTGCCGCAATGGAAAAATTTACCAAGTGGAGCTCTGAGCATGACCTGGAATTTGCTAAAAAGCAGGAATCAAATAAAAGAGCAAGGCCTAACAGCCGCCAGCCTATACGCAGATCTGGGCCGCCGCCAAGGCAATCATCTGAATCTGCAAGACCCGCAGCACAAAGCACCGTAAGCGCAGAGAGCACCGCAAGCGCACAAAGTATCGCAGGCGCAGAGAGCACCAACGCAGAATAATTTCTTTTTAAATATATTTTTGAAGCCGTCTTTCTTTTGACGGCTTTTTTATTTTGTAAAAAATTGAGTTTCTATTTAATAACAGCGAATGCTATGTTTATTTTTTTATAATAAGATCTTATAAAAACTTCATGGCATTAATGTTGTTTACGTAAAAAAATTAATTAACTCTAAAATGTTACAAATGAAAATGCAGGGATTTATAAGATGGTTACCATTATTAATATGCTTGGGCTTATTTGCTACACAGGTAAAAAGCCAGGATAAGCAGGAAGATAAAATAACTGCATCCATACAGGTTTTGCAGGATTTCGGAAACATGAAAGAAAGCATTCCGCAGGATCTTTTGAAGATCACTGAAGGCATTATAATTGTTCCCCGGCTTATTAACGGAGGTTTTGTATTGGCCGCCAAAAGAGGTAAAGGTATTGCAATGGTAAAAATGGAAGATGGTACCTGGAGTAATCCCGTTTTTGTAACTATAACCGGCGGCAGCATTGGTTTGCAGGCCGGCGTACAATCTGTTGATCTTGTTCTTATTTTTAAGCACAAAGAAACACTTGCAAAAATGGGTAAAGGAAGCTTTACGCTTGGCGGTGATATATCTGCAACTGCTGGCCCTGTTGGCAGAAACTCAACTGCAAGCACAGATTATAAAATGGAAGCAGAAGTATATTCTTATTCACGATCAAAAGGTTTGTTTGCAGGCATAAGCCTAAGCGGCGCTGATATTCATGTGGATGATAAAGCTGATAATGCTTTTTATGGTAATGATGTTGATTCAAAAACTTTATTTTCTAATTCCACTGAAAGTTCTTCGGATACTGTAGCAGATTTGAAAGCAGAATTAAATAGTTTGTATAAATAAAAATATAGAAATATGATTTTTAGAAAGGCTGCGAATTTTGCAGCCTTTTTTATGCTAAAAAAATTGATGACCATGTCATTTTTTTCTACTTCATTCCAAACTTAGCAACAAGCATTGTAGTTCAGTAAGGTGAAATAAAAGAATTAATGAAGCGTTATAAAAGTGCTTCTTATTATAAGCTTTTATTTCCTTTCAATAATGAGTGATCTTTTTCAAAAGAAAATAAATGTCACCTCTTCAAATGCTGTGTACTTACCAGGCCTAAACGGGCTCAGAGCAATTGCGGCCCTCGCAGTAGTTATATCTCACATTACATTATCTCTTAATCAATTTGGCCTCAACAGCAATGTTTTTGGAACCGACACTAATGGAAGCCCAAAAGGATTAGACCTGGCCGGAGACGGAGTTACCATCTTTTTTGCTCTAAGTGGTTTTTTAATAACATTTTTATTTTTAAAAGAAAAAGAAAACGGATCAATAAGCATAAAAAATTTTTACGTGCGAAGGATACTTAGAATATGGCCTTTGTATTATTTGTATTTTTTTATCGCTATTATAACTGCTGTTGTTTTTGGAATTACTTTAAACAAATTTTCTGTCCCGTTTTATTTTTTTCTTGCAGCAAATATTCCGTTTATATTAAATCAGTCACTTCCTTTTCTTGCTCATTATTGGTCATTAGGTGTGGAGGAGCAATTTTACTTATTATTTCCGCAAATGGCTAAGCAATCAAATAAAAGATTACTGCGACTAACAATAGCATTAGCAATCAGTTTGTTTTTTCTAAAAATATTCTTCTGGGTTTTAAAAAGAAAATATGGAACGGAAATTCCATTACTGGCTATTACAGTTACTCGTTTTAATGTAATGTTTACAGGTGTTATTGGCGCCGTTTTATTTTATAATAATAATAAAAATTATATAGCAATAGTTACTCATAAAATAACCCAGCTTTTTTCATGGGCATGTGTTTTTTTTATTTTAATTAACAGGTTTCATATTGCCTCTGTTATAGACCAGGATCTGATTGCAATCATCTCTGTCGTTTTAATAACCGGGCAGGTAACAAGAAAGAATTACATCATTAACCTGGAAAACAAGGCCTGTGATTTTATTGGAAAAATTTCTTATGGCATCTATGTAATTCATCCCTTACTCATTTTTTTTTATGAAAAAATATTTGGAAAATTTTTAGAACGCACAGTGTTTAATTACATAATCATATATTATATAATAATTGCTACAACTATTATGTTAGCTTTCTTCTCTTATAAATTTTATGAAAAACCGTTTCTAAATTTGAAAGAAAAATTTGCTGTTATAAAAACTTCCGATACAAAGGGACTTTACAAAAAAGAAATACTAAATAACCAATTAAGTTTAAGTAAGGCTTAATAAAAGGTATCGTTCACTGCACTTGGTGCAGTTATCTTGGGCCTGGCGCACAATTTTTTCTTAAGTACTCAGTGTATAAAGATGATAAATGCTTGCGTGTGCCTGCGCCTTCTGATATGCTGTGCGTGCGGTTTGGATAAGGCATAAACTGAAAAGTTTTATTGTATTTTATTAGTTCATTCAGCATAGCTTCTGCATTATCATATTGCACATTATCATCGCCGGTGCCATGAATAAATAATAAATTTCCCTCCAGATTTTTAGCATAATAAACCGGTGATCCTTTTACATACTTATCCATGTTTTCCTGCGGCAGGCCCATATATCTTTCTTCATAAATGTTATCATAAAATAAAAGATTATCTACCGCTGAAACTGATATACCTGTTTTATAAATTTCAGGGTATTGAAACATAAGATTAAGCGTAGAAGAGCCGCCACCGCTCCATCCCCATACAGCAACACGGCTTGTATCCATATATTTTTTTTCTGCTAATAATTTTTTAGCAGCCATTGCCTGGTCATGAATATTCAGCCTTCCTATTTGCCCATAAATAGATTTACGCCAGGCTGCGCCGCGTAACGATGGCGTGCCTCTGTTGTCAACCGAAACAAGTATATATCCATCTTTTTGCATATTACCATTATATAAAAAATTAAACTGTGCGCCATAACTATCGCCCACAGTGGAGGCTGCCGGCTCGCCATACACATAAAAAACAACAGGATATTTTTTAGTGCTGTCAAAATCGTCAGGCTTCACCATCCAGCCGTCAAAAGTTATATTATCCTGTGTGGTTACTTTAAAATATTCTATGTTATTATTTTCCACCTTCAAATTTTTTGCAATACTTTTTTCTTCATCCAAAGCTTTATGGTCAGGCAAAGAAATACGCTCACCAACATAAGGAGTGTTATGATTAGAAAAAGTGTGCAAGGCAAATTTTCCATAAGGCGAAATATTATATTCATGTGTGCCCTTCTCGTTTGCAGGAGAAAGCAGTTCCAGCTTGCCTTTGCCATCCATCTTTATTCTGTATAAATAAAGCTGTGTAGCATTATCCGGCGAAGCCATAAAGTATACATAATTGTTTTTATCATCTATACATTTTATATTATCAATATCGTAATTGCCTTTTGTAACAAGCGTTTCTTTTTTACCATCACGGTTTATTAAATAAATATGCCGCCATCCATCTTTTTCGCTCACCCATAAAAAATTTTTTCCGTCATTCAGCCAGTCCCATCCGGTTGGGTCGCCATCATTCCACCTGGATTTTATATCTATAAATGCAGCATCATTTTCTGTATAAAAGTTGGTAGCAGCACCGGTGGCTGCATTGCAATAAAAAAGCTTGCTTTCATTTTGTTTCCTGTTCAATTGCTGTACAACTAATTCGGCAGAATTATTTGCCCATTCCATTCTTGGAAGGTAATGCTGCTGCGGATCTCCGGGAATATCCATCCATTTTATATTATCATTACTTACCGTTATTACACCTATGCGCACCGGCGATGGAGGCTCACCAACTTTTGGGTATTCCACAGGTATAACTTTTGAATAAGGTGAATCTGTTGTGTTCAACATATAATAATCGCGGATCTTTGTAGCATCTATCTGCCAGAAAGCAATCAGTTTGCTGTCAGGGCTCCACCTAAAACCATCCCTGCAATCCAGCTCTTCTTCATACACCCAGTCAAAAGTGCCATTAATAAATTTTCGTGTACCATCTTTTGTGAGCGGTGTTATTGTGTGAGTTGACAGGTCTTCAACATACAAATTATGTTCGCTTACATAAGCAGCTTTGCTGCCATCGGGAGAAATTTTTGCAAACATTAAAGATTGAGAAGGCAAGCCTTTTCCAAGCTGGGTAAGCTGGCTGGTTGCTACATTTAAAACCCAATAATCGCCACGTGTATGATAGCGCCAAACCTTTGCTGTATTGGTAAAAATTAATAATATTTTATAATCCGGCGAAAAGCTGTACACCTCAAAAGACAATGGATCCGAAGCGCCCGCAGGTACCAGTTGTTCTTTTTTTACAACAACAGTTTCATCGTTAGTTTTCATATCCACTTTTACGATGTTGCCTTCTTTTTTATGCAGATAAGCATTGCCATCATTTGTCCAGTCAATTTCTTTTGCACGAAATTGGCTATAGCATACCGAAGAAAATAAAACAAGAACGAAACAGAATGAGAGAGCGAATTTATTAAGCATTATTTTTTGTTTAAAATTAAATATACACAATCACGCATTACATCTTATACCATTTATATAATTGAATTTTAAATTTGTTGTATGGCAGAAAAAGAAAAAGTAAGGGTAGATAAATATTTATGGTCAATAAGAATTTTTAAGACCCGCAATCTTGCTGCTGATGCGTGTAACAATGGCAAAGTAAGATGCAATGGTATAACGGTGAAACCCGCTAAAACAGTGAATGTCGGGGAGCAATATGAAATAAAAACGGAAGCAAAAAAATGGTTAATAAAAGTGACAGGCTTGTTGCATACAAGAGTGCAATATGCTGAAGCGATACAATTTTATATTGACATTACTCCTGAGGAAGATGCAATTAAAACTCATACATCTTCATTTGTTTTTAGCACGGGTAAAAGAAAGAGCAAGCAAGGCAGGCCTACTAAAAAGGAAAAACGAAATCTCGATGATTTTTTTGAATAGCAACAAATCTTGCAATGAGTTACCATGTACATTTGATACATGAAGATTGATATAATTTCAGTGATCCCGGAGCTATTAGAAAGTTTTTTTGCTCATTCTATTTTAAAAAGAGCCAGAGAAAAAAATTTACTCGAAGTGAATACTTTCAGCCTTAGAGATTATACTAATTATAAACATGGAAAGGTGGATGATTACCAGTTTGGTGGCGGCGCAGGGTTGGTAATAATGGTAGAGCCACTGGTGAATGCGATTGAGGCTTTACAAAAAAATACTTTATATGATGAGGTAATTTTTTTAACTCCGGATGGTGAAAACTTCACCCAAAAAATGGCTAATAACTTATCCTTAAAAAATAATTTGTTATTGATATGCGGTCATTATAAAGGCATTGATCAGAGAGTGCGGGATCATTTTATTACAAAAGAAATTTCTGTTGGCGATTATGTGCTGAGCGGTGGAGAATTGGGCGCAGCAATACTTACAGATGCCATAGGCAGGCTGCTGCCTGGCGTTTTGAATGATGAAACATCTGCCCTTACTGATTCATTCCAGGATAATTTATTAGCGCCGCCGGTTTATACACGTCCGGAAAAATTTCGTGAATGGCAGGTTCCTGAAATTTTAATTAGTGGTAACCATGCAAAGATTGAGCAATGGAGATATGATGAAGCGCTAAAGAAAACAACAGCAAAAAGACCTGATCTCTTGGACTGATAAATTGATGTTATATCGTTATCAGTTCGGTTTCATTAATTATTTGTTCTAAAGCAGCGCATAATTTATCAAGATCGCCCTGGTCATTAAAAACGTTTACAGAGTAACGGATATAAATATTCTCACCCTGTTTCATCACTGGTATTTCTATTGAATATTTTTCAAATAATGTTCTCTGCAATTTTTCAGGTTGTGATGTTTGAACAGGCACACTGCACATTTGCCCAAGAAATTCATCTGTAACAGGGCATAGCGGCTGCGAATGTAACAAGTTGCAAAAACGCTGATAATTGCTATGTGCAAGCTGCCTGCATCTTTCAGCTTTTTGCGGCCAGTTGTGCTCATTTAAAAAACTGATCACCTGTGGTATGGTCATAAATGCTGAAAGATCTCTCGTGCCTTGCGTTTGATGATAATCGAGAAACTTTGAATGAGATGGAGTAGCGCTTTCATAACCCCAGCTTATCAGCAGCGGATCAAACAAATGCTGGAGTTCTTTTTTTATAAATAAAAACGAACAACCTTTCGGCGCACACATCCATTTGTGGCAGGCGCCGGTGTATATATCAGCATCCAAATCTTTTATATTCAGCTCAATATGGCCCGGAACATGGGCGCCATCTACAATGGTAAGCAAGCCCTTTTCCTTTGCTATTGCACAAATTTCTTTTACCGGAAAAATTAATGCAGTAGCGCTCGTGATGTGACTTATAAATACCGCTTTAGTTTTTGGCGAAAGCCCTTTAAAAAAATCATCAATAAATTTTTCTTTGCTTATAAGTGGTAATGTTACAGGCTGCCTTACATACGTGGGGCCTGCTTTGCCGCAATAATAATCCCAGGTGCGATCAAGCGCTCCATATTCCAGATTTGTACTTAATATTTCATCTCCCTTATTTAATGATAAGCTTTTAGCGATAATATTTATGCCGTAGCTTGGGTTAGTTACCATTACAATATCATCAGCATCGCAATTGACATAATTGCTTAAAGCCTTGCGTGCATCTTCCAGGTAGTGAGGCGCTTTTACTGTTATAAACTGCACCGGCTCTTCTTCAAGCTGGCGCTGCCATTGCTGGTATGCATCAAAAACTGGCTTAGGACAAGCACCAAAAGAACCGAAGTTTAAGTAAGTGATTTCAGGCTTAAGCAGGAATAAGGATCTCATATATTTTTTGTAAAAAGGGTAAAAATTTTTTTGTAAATTATTAAAGCACGTTTACTAACTAACAGTTATGTTGTAGACGAAAAATCAACTTTTAAAACATTTCTATGCTCCATGTTCTTTGCCAGCCTTCACCCGCATGTAGCTGGTTGATACCTTCTTTATTAATTAAATTTTTATCATGATTAATGTTATATGCAATGCCGCACCACGGCTCCAAACACAGGAATGGCGCATCTTTCGCAGCCCAAATGCCGAAGTATGGAAAGCCTTTAAAATTAAGTATCAGACCGTGCGCATCTTTATCGCTTTTTAAAATAATTTCGGTGCTTGCAATATTTTTAAGCACTATAGCATCTTTATAAAATAAAGATGGTTGCAGTAAAAGCTCATTATTTGTAAGCAGTATAAGCTCTGTATCGTTTCCGGTTAATCCGTTCTGAAGAACATACCTGTTCAATGTTGTATCATTATTAAAATATAAATAATAATCAGTATAAGGTAATTGTTTGTTTAAAGGAACATTAAATGCAGGATGGCCGCCAACAGAAAAATACATGTTTTTATTATCAACGTTCTCAACACTATATGTGCAGGAAAGCCTTGCTACGTCAAGCTTGTATATCACTTTGAAAATAAATTTGAAGGGATATACTTTTAATGTGTCTTCATCGCTTCGCAAAATAAATATAGCGGCTTCATTATCGCTTTGCAAAGCCTCAAATATTTTATCTCTTGCAAAGCCATGCCTTGATAAAGCATATTCTTTATTGTCAAAAATGTAAACGCCGTCTTTCAGCTCGCCAACTATGGGAAACAATACCGGAGAATGCTTTGCCCAGAAAGCAGCATCAGCCTGCCACAGATACTCAATGCCATTGCATTGAATACTGCTTAGCTCTGCACCTTTTTCATTTATTTTTATTGATAAAATATTGTTTGATAATGTGATCATACATCGAAGTTACAAGTATGCACTCAAACAATTTTAGTGTTCTGTTTCGTATGTAGCCTACCTGTTATCATACAAACGTTTCTATCATTTCCCAAATTTATAGGTAACGCCGAGTGTAATGAAAAAGGTATTCTTCAGTTTTTCGGTTACATATTTTGTAGTGGTAACGCCTGCGAGGGATTTTGTTATAACCTCAACCACCGATGGATGTACAGGAATAGCATACACAGGATCGGCGCTAAAAGTGAATTTGCCTGTAATATAATTTACAGGAAGACTTGCTTCGTAATCCAGTATTTTAAATTTTGAGGCATTAAGCACGATGCCGGTAACACTGGAAGTAAGAACTTTCTTCTTTTTCTTAACTGAACGGGTTTTGTAATAATTACTATAATAGTTCTGCGTACTTCCATTAATATTAAACGTTGGTGTTATATCAAGGTTATCATCAATTGCGTAGAATGCGTGCTCAAGGCCAAACGTAGCGCCTACGTCTGTTTTCGTACCGAAGTTGAGAAAAGTAGTAAATGTGGGAGCAATAAAACCAAAGTCGTAAGAGTTAAAATAAGAGATACTACTCTTTACATTTGATTTTACATTGGTGCTTTGGCTGTTATAAAAATATTTTGTAAAAACGGCTTCCCCGCTATAATTGCCGGATGTGAATGAATAACCACCGTCAAAATTTACCACATCAATCCTGCTGCTGGAATCTGCCAGATAATTAGCCGATCCATCAATAAAAAATCCTGATTTAAAATAATAATTCAGATTAAAATTAAGATAAGGAAGTGTGGCCGAATCCTTCCTTCCCAAATAAACATTATTACTTAAGTAGCTAATGCCAGCTGTGAGGTAAGATTTTTTTTTATCGGCTGTATACAGATCATTTAAAATAGCATTAAATGCTTTAAGAGAATCATCGGGCAAAAGTGTAGTATCGGTTGTAATGGCTTTTGCTGAAGAATCTGTTGCTCGCTGAGCTGCAAGTATGTTAGAATAAAATATAAAAAGAGCTGTGATAAAAACGATTGAAATATAAATGCGCATGGTGGTTTATTTAAAAGGTTCCCAAAAGAATTAGGGTTAATAATAGCAGTTAATATAATTAATGTGAAATTTTTTTAGTAATCTTTTTATGACTGTTAAACCTTGTGATTGTTTAACCGTCAGAAATAAATTAATTAACCAAAAAAATAATAAAACAAATTTATGAAAGCAAAAATTCTTACGCTATTAATTTTAGTAGTAGCAACTGCAGGTGTTGCAAATGCGCAAAAAGCAATGCCAAGGCATATTACAAGACAACACATGGAAAGGCATCACGACAGGATGGATGTTAAACATGATAAGGCAGATATAAGCAAGGATAATAAAGATATTTCTGCGGACAAGAAAGATCTTAAGGCCGATAGAACAGATGTGAAAAATGATAAGGCTGATGTGGCAAAAGACAGAAGCGATGTGAAGGCCGACATGAAAGATGGTAATAAAACAGCCTTAGCTACAGATAAAGCTGATGTGAAAAAAGATGTTACCGATATTAAGAAAGATGAAAAAGATATTAATGCTGACAAGAAGGATCTTTCAAAGGATGTAAAGGATCGTAATAAAGATGTGAAGGATGTAAAGAAAGATGAAAAAGATCTAAAGGATATTAAACATGATAAAGCAGATATAAAGAAGGACGATAAAGACATTTCTGCTGATAGGAAAGATATTAAGGTTGATAGAACAGACGTGAAAAATGATAAGACTGATGTAGCAAAAGACAGAAAGGATGTAAAAGCCGATATGAAAGATGGCAATAAAACTGCTTTAGCAACAGATAAGGCTGATGTGAAAAAAGATGTTACTGATCTTAAAAAAGACGAAAAAGATATTCATGCTGACAAGAAGGATATTTCCAATAATGTAAGGGATCGTAATAAAGATTTGAAAGATGTGAAGAAAGACGAAAAGAATTTTTAAGAAAGTTCTAAATAGCTAATAAATTTATACCAAAGCCGTTGCAGTGTTGAATTGCAGCGGCTTTACTTATTTATAGAGCTTATGATATCTGGCAGGTTTATTTGTGAAGCGATGTTTTGAAATTCCTGCTGTTTTAGTATGCGATCCTTATCAGTAAAGCCCAGCGATATTGCTTTTGTAAGATCGTTTTTAACATCTGCTGCGTTATTATTTCTTGCATGTAAAAGCGCTGAAAAGTACCAGGCTTCGGTGTTTAACGGGTCAGATAATTTATATAATTCATCAAAATAGGCAGCCTCAATATTTTGATTAGCGTTTACAAGCTGATTGGTTATAGAATAAAACGCAAGCGATAAAAAAGCATGAAGCCTTTGGTACATGGCACTTTCGCTGTTATGAAGTTTGCCTTTTGCAATAACATCATTAATAGTTTTTATCCAATAATTTTTATCGCCTTGCTGAAACTGCTGCTGATAAACCTCTTTTATATTTTCTTCTTTTGCAAAGATATTTCGCTGTGCCTGCAATTGCTGCTGATAAATTTTATTATTTTTTATAGCATTGTTTTTTTCATTAAACCAGGCCACGTCATTGGTTAAGCCGGCAAGCATATTTATTGAAAGCGCACATCCTCTTTGCGCATGTATGTAATTATTTTTTTGTATAAAAATGTCAATTAGTTTTTTAGCTGAAGTAATATATTTAGCAATAAGATCTACATCTTTTGGTAGGCTGTTATCGCGCATTGCATCCAGCTTAAAGCCCGCAAATGCAATGCTCATCGTACTTTCAGGAGCCCATTCGTGTATGCCATCAAAAAAAATAATGCGATGATTGGTTTTCGTTTTTTCAAGACTATTATTTATAGAAACGATATCAGTCATATTCAAATCGCCTTCACCGGCAATGGATGTATAACTAAATGCAAAATTGCCGGCGGCAGTTATATCGGGTAAGCCTGCACCGTTAGCAATAACGCCCTTTACTTCGTTGTGATGCAGAGCTAAATAGGTAGCCACTTTTGCGCCACCTGAAAATCCGCAAACGTATATAAGATAACTGTTATGCTGCAAACGATTTTTTATATCGCTGAATAATGTGTTCCAGATGTTTTCAGCCGTTGGCCAGTCATTTCCGTTTTTAGAATTATTGCTTCCGGCTAAAATAAAATGAAAGCTATCTGCAAGCCCTTTGTATTTGGTTATAGGCAGGGAGCCATCGCCATGCGGATCGAAAAAAAATATAACAGGTAAGGTGTTTGCATCTTTTGTAGCCGGCATATAAAGTGCATAGGATTGTGAAGCATCGGAGGTGCAATACACTTTTGTGTTCACCGTGCCAGGAAGTAATGTATCAGTTGTTGAAACAGTTTTTATAAGCGTGCTGTCAGTTCCGCTATTATCGGAACCTGCGTGGTTGCTGGCACAAGCATTAAAACAAAGCGATAGAACTACAAGGTGAAACAGGAACTTTTTTGAGAAAAATTTCATTTATAAATGATACAGATAAATATTGTAAGGCTTAAGCGACTATTTTAAAAAAGCTATTGTTTTATGCAGAACCCTTTTAATAGAGGCAAAATACTTATTGCAAAACATAAAGTGAAGTGACCCCGGTGTGGCTCGAACACACGACCCGCTGATTAAGAGTCAGCTGCTCTACCAACTGAGCTACGGAGTCAATAAGGGTGCAAATATAAAAAACGATAGGTAACCTATTGCTTTTAGTAAAAAAAATCTTGTTTGGCACTGTACCTCACAATTTTTAATACAATATCTTTCAAAAAAAATTATTAAAATTTATTGCATAAAGTTTTACATTCATGTTTTCTTAATCTACTTACATATTTAATTGTTCTATGGGAAGCTTTCAGGTTAAAATACAACCAAAAAAATACGATGCAATTATTGTAGGGTCAGGCGCTGGTGGAGGCATGGCCACTTATGTGCTGGCCAATGCAGGCCTTAAAGTTTGCTTGATAGAAGCAGGACCAATGTATGATCCTGCTAAAGATTCTAACCAGTTAAAACATCCATGGGATTCGCCCCGAAGAGGCGCCAGCACTAAGTTTCGGCCGTTTGGGGATTTTGATGGCTGTTACTGGGGGTGGGAAATAGACGGCGAGCCTTACACCCAGGCCGAAGGCACCAAATGGGAATGGTGGCGCGCACGTATGCTCGGAGGCCGCACCAATCACTGGGGTAGGATCTCGCTTCGCTTTGGCCCCAAAGATTTTAAAAGAAAAAGCATAGATGGCCTTGGCGACGACTGGCCGATTGGCTACGAAGATGTAAAGCCTTATTATGATAAAATTGATAAATTGCTTGGCGTGTTTGGCACCAATGAAGGATTGGTTGATGATCCCGATGGCATTTTTCTTCCGCCTCCCAAGCCCAGGCTTCATGAGCTTTTCATAAAAAAGGCAGGCACCAGCATTGGCATACCGGTTATACCTTCAAGACTTTCTATTCTTACCAAAGCAATTAATAAAGAGCGTGGCGAATGTTTTTACTGCGCACAATGTGGCCGCAGTTGTAAAATATATGCTGATTTTTCTTCTTCATCGGCATTGATTATTCCTGCATTAAGAACCGGCAATGTTGATCTTATTACCGACTCAATGGTGCGCGAAGTGTTGACAGATAAGGAAGGGAAAGCTACAGGCGTTTCTTATGTGCACAAGCCGGATATGCAGGAGTACCACGTAATGGGCAGAACCGTGGTGCTGGGCGCCAGTGCCTGTGAATCTGCAAGGCTTTTATTAAATTCAAAGTCACAGCGCCATCCAAATGGATTAGCTAATTCAAGCGATGTGGTTGGTAAATATCTGCACGATTCTACAGGTGCAGATATGGGTGGAATTATTCCGGAATTATTTGACCGTAAAAGATATAATGAAGATGGAGTGGGCGGCATGCATGTGTACACTCCATGGTGGCTCGATAATAAAAAACTTGATTTTCCGAGAGGTTATCACATTGAATACGGCGGCGGCTTTGGTATGCCTTTATATGGTTTTAATTGGGGCATTGAAAATTTAAATGGCACTTATAAAATAAAAGATAAGCAAAAAGAAGCAGGCGGTTATGGCGCTTCGCTTAAAGAAGATTACAGATACTTTTTTGGGGCACATGTAGGCATGGCCGGCCGCGGAGAAGCTGTTGCGAAAATTGAGGACTATTGCGAAATTGATCCAAGCGTGGTTGATAAATACGGTATTCCTGTTTTGCGTTTTCATACAAAATATACTGATTATGAAATAAAGCAGGCAAAGCACATGAAGGAAACATTTTCAGAAATTTTGCATTCTATGGGCGCCGTAATTACATGGGGTGGAGATGATACTGCTGCAAATAATTATGGGCTTCATGCACCGGGAAATATTATTCATGAAGCAGGCACCATACGCATGGGCGATGATCCAAAAAAATCGCCATTAAATAAATGGGCGCAGGCGTATGATTGTAAAAATTTGTTTAATGTAGATGGTGGTATGTTCGTTTCCCAGGGAGATAAAAATATTACCTGGACGATACTTGCTTTATCAATGCGCACATCAGAATATATTGTTGACCAGTTGAAGAAGAATGAGATTTAAGTAATAATTAAAACAATAATTAATAAGTAAAAAGTGATAATTAAAAAGTGATAAGTAAAAAGTAAAAAGAACTCAGGCAGATGATTAATAGCCAATAAACCAATTTACCAATAAAGTAATTAACCAAATAATGGATAGAAGAAAATCTCTTAAAACGCTGGCGCTGGGAACGGTTTCCACTGCCCTGTTGCTTGATGCATGCAAGCTTGCTGATAAAAAAAATGCACCGGCAGATGCGAAAGCTGGTGCTGCAACAAATAATAATGCGCCCGCAATAAACCGCATGTCAGAGGAAGCGGCACACGAAAAGGAAGTAACCTCTTATACTTTTTTTACTCCGGAAGAAATGGCTGCAATAACTGTTCTTGCAGATATTATTATTCCCAAAGATGACGTAAGCGGCAGTGCTACAGATGCAAAAGTTCCTGAGTTTATAGAATATATTGTAAAAGATATGCCGGAGCACCAAACGCCCATGCGTGGCGGATTGCGGTGGCTTAACCTGCAATGTTTCCAAAGGTATAATAACGCTTTTGCAGATTGCAGTAAACAGCAACAGATTGAGATGATTGATGAAATTGCTTTTCCTAAAAAAACTAAGCCCGAAATGATGCAGGGAGTTGCCTTTTTTAATTTGATGCGCAACCTTACTGCCACAGGTTTTTATACTTCTGAAATTGGAGTAAAGGATGTTGGTTACATGGGCAATACGCCCAACCAATGGAATGGTGTGCCAGCAGATGTTTTGAAGCAATATAACCTTGCCTATACTGATAAGGAGCTAAAAGAATGCATCAGCTTCGGATGATAAAAGATGATAAATAACCTTGCGTTTATAAACTTTACGATTGCTTGTATTATACTTTAAAAAACTTCTTTAAAAACTATTATAAATGAAAAAAAGATTATTAACCTTATTTGTATGTATTATATTTTGCATTGCAGCCACCAATGCGCAACAAACAATGAAGCCCGAAGAGACTGAATTTTATACCCCGGTGCCGCCCGTAGTCACTCCTTCCAAAGTATGTGGTGGTGCGCCTTCAGATGCTATAATACTTTTTAACGGCGAAAATCTTGATCAATGGGTGCTCGCCAGTGATACTACCAAACCTGCAGACTGGATTGTTCAAAAAGGAATTATAACAGTAAAAAAAACTTCCGGAAATATTCAGACTAAACAATCTTTTGAAGATTACCAGCTCCACATTGAGTGGAGAGAGCCTGCGGATATAGAAGGTGAAGGCCAGGCAAGAGGTAACAGTGGTGTGTTTCTTGCCTCAATAGGCAAGGGCGATGCCGGCTACGAAATGCAAATACTTGATAACTATAATAACAAAACCTATACGAATGGCCAGGCAGGTAGCATTTATAAACAAAATGCACCGTTGGTAAACCCTAATCGCCCCCCTGGTGAGTGGCAAATGTATGATGTGATATGGACAGCGCCTCGCTTTAATGATGATGGCTCTCTGAAATCAGCAGCAAGGGTTACAGCTTTTTTTAATGGTGTTTTAGTACAAAATAATTTTGAGCTAAAAGGACCTACTTTATATATAGGTCATCCTGATTATAAGACGGCTGCCCATGGCGCCGCACCTATAAAGCTGCAAGCGCATGGCGATAAAAGCAAACCCATCAGCTTTAGAAATATTTGGGTAAGAAATTTATAAAAACATTTTCTTAATGATAAATCTTAATAGGCCGCTGATAAGCGGCTATTTTTTTTATAAATTAATGATACGTTTTGTTTCACTGCTTTCATAGGCAGCCTCTATAATTTTTATTACATTTAATCCCTCTTCTGCTGTTACGGGCAAGGGCGCATTATTACGAATGGCATCGCATATTTTATCATAATATTCGCCATAATTTCCTTGTTCCGAGGTAATATACTCTTTAATAATTTTGCCATTGATTTCTGTATGCAATAAACCCTTTTCAGAATCTGGCTCTTTGCCCCAATCGCTTGCCCCTGGCTTGTTTCCGGCCTGCAGCATTGTTTCCTGCACATCTGTTTTTGGCTTTATAAAAGAACCTTTCAGGCCATGAAAAATATAGCCGGGTAATGGCTCTCTCACCGCATAACTGGAGTGAAGCCGTACCCTAAAAGTTTTATAATAAAGCAGTAGTTCAAAGTAGTCATCCACTTTTGATATTGGGCGCATGATAGCTATATCAGCAAAAATTGCATCTGGCATACCAAACAATTGCAAAGCCTGGTCTATTAAATGCGCGCCAAGGTCATACAAAGTGCCGCTGCCAGGGCCTGGGATTTCTTTATGTTTCTTCGGGCTCAGTTCTTCTTTGTACCTGTCGAAATGCATCTCTGCTTCTACAATATCTCCAAGCAGCTTTTGTTCAATAACTTTTTGTATAGTTTTATAATCACTATCATAGCGGCGGTTATGATATACCGATAGTTTTTTATTGTTTTTTGTTGCAATGGCAATAAGCTCTTTTGCTTCCTCAGCAGTAATGGTAAAGGGCTTTTCAACGATCACATGCTTACCTGCATTCAACGCCTTTGCAGCGTATTCGTAATGAGTGGCATTGGGCGAATTCACAATAACCAATTCTATAGAATCATCTGCCAGCAAGGCCTCCAGCGTTCTGTAAGTTTTTACCGAAGGGTATTTTTCCTGTGCAAGATTTTTTGTTCTTTCCAATACACCATAAAAATTAAAGCCTGGATTTATAGAAAGAAATGGTGCATGAAAAACCCATCCGCTCATTCCAAAAGAACACAATGCAGTATTTATTTGAGTCATGATATCTTATAAAAATTATGCTTTTACCAATCCTAACGGCAACACTATTTTTCCATATACTTCATTGAGTAATATGCCCACGCCTGCATATATAGCCGATGCGCCGCAAAGAATGCCTTCATAGCCTGTAAAAATCTTTAACGATGCGTTGCCTGTCGCATCGCCAATTGCCAAAAGAAAAAATAAAATAGTAAGCGTTGCAAATATGAATTGCAATGCTTTGCTTAGTCTTAGCGTGGCAAAGAAAAGGCATAAGGTAAAGATGCCCCACGTTATAAAATAAGCCACCATGGCTGTTTCGGAAGCTGCGGCCACCCACCCAAATTTTGGCATAACGATAAGGCCAACAAGAGTGAGCCAAAAAAAGCCGTAAGAAGTAAAAGCAGTTAATCCGAAAGTATTATTCTTTTTCCCTTCTATAATGCCGGCAATAACCTGCGCAATACCGCCATAAAAAATGCCCATTGCCAGTATCATAGCATTCATTTCATAGATGCCTGCATTATGCAAATTAAGTAAAAGAGTGGTGGTGCCGAATGCCAGCAAACCAAGCGGGGCGGGGTTTGCGGAAGAATCTTTTATTGCAATCGTATTGGGTTCCATATAAATATTTTTTTATAAAAATAAAGATTCATTTAAAAGTGATTTGGAAATTTATTACCTAATAGTGCTTAAAAATTGGTAAGCTACCTACATCACTACTAAATTTTTTTTTATATAAAACATGTAGAGTAACAGTTACCCTGTATTCGAAACCTACAGCTCCTTTATCTTAATACTTCTAAAGCTGGCTGTATTTCCATGATCCTGCAAAAGAATATGCCCTTCGGGCGCTTCGCCAAAATTTTTCCAGATAGCATATTTGCTCATGGCAACTAAATCACGAAATTCTTTGGAGCCTCTTACATATTCCAAAACTTTTATTCCGTTAAGATAATGTTCTACTTTGTTATCTGGATAAACAATTATTCTTCCCGTGTTCCATTCACCAATGGGACGTATAAAACGCTTCTGTTTATTGGCTGGTATCAAATCGTACAACGACGCTAAAGTGCGGTCGCCATTGCGTCCCAGCTTTGCATCAGGATGAAGTGAATCATCAAGTACCTGGTATTCCAGCCCAATTGCTGAGCCTTTATTATGCTCACTTAAGGTTACAAAATATTTTACACCACTATTAGCGCCGGGTGTTAATTTAAATTCAAAAGAAAGATCGAATGCTTTATACTGGCCAGTTGTAACCACATCACCGCCCTGGCCGCCCTGCTCTCCATCCGATTGCAGAACAGTTATCGCTCCGTCTTTTATCACCCAGTCTTTCTTCGGAAAAATATTTGAATAAGCGCCGCGCCATCCATTGGATGTAGCGCCATCAAACAACAGTTTCCAGCCATTTTGTTTTTCATAATTGATAAGATGATTAGGAACGTAATCAACAACAAATATTCCCGGCGGAAAGGACGCAGGTTTTACATCATTTGTCTTAATTCTAATATTTTTAAAATATACTTTTTTACCTGCTTCATCTGCGCTGCCAATCGCATGAACCTGCAAAGCTATAAAGCCTGTTTCATCAATTGTATCAACCAGGTAAGCCGCAGGCACACCATTTACCCATGTTTTCATTTCATTGCCAATACATTCTATTTTATAATGATTAAAATCTTTTATTTTAAATGCATTCTGCGCTTTGGCATTAAGCGTTAATGGGTATAGCCACTCCCGCCTTCCTTCATCATAAATACCACCGCTCCATTTTCTTGCAGAAGGATCAACCTCTGCCTGCCGGCCATACACTAATCCTTTGCCATCGTGGCCTTCAGGGTTATAATGACTTCTCACCTGCACGCCGGAGTTGCCTTTTTCGCTTTCAATTTTAATATCCAGCTCCAGGATAAAATTGCTATATTCTTTATCTGTAGCCAGGAATGTGTTACCAGAGCCGGCAACCGTTGTGCCTGTGATCATTCCATTTTCAACTGCGTATTCTGCATTGCCTGCAAGGCGTTTCCAGCCGTTAAGTGTTTTGCCATCAAAGAGATTGACCCAGCCCGATTGCGCATTGCAGATTACAGAGGCAGTGATAAAAATTATTAATATTAAAAATTTCTTTTTCATACATTTTATGATTTTAGTTTGCCTTATTTGTAATAGTTTTTCCAAACTTGAATTGTATTGAATCACACTGCTAAGTAAAACAATTTAGGTTTTGCAGTGCATAAAAAATCATTTTATTATATAATGAAACATCATAAAAGATTTTCTTTCTTAAAAAATTATAATACACGGCACAATCGGAGCTATGAGCTTTCTTAAAAAATTAAAAAATGTATTATCCTTGCAACCAAATTGATTAGAGCTCACTCTATTTCAACATTAAACATTTAAAAAATTAAAACAATGAAAAAACTATTATTAATGGCAGCCATTGCTATAAGCATCAGCTTTGCCGCAACTGCTCAGGATTCTGTAACGAAAGTAAAAAAGACATCTACACCGCGCCAAAAAGTACACAATACTTTCAGTAAGAATAAAGAGCATAACGGATATAAAGTAAAATCTGAATCGAACGGTAAAGAGCATAAAACCAAAGTGAATACCACTACCGGAGAAGTAAAGCAAAAAAGCGATAAAGATTAAGCTAAAGCGCAAGCACTTGCATTTTATTCAGTAGCATCTTTAAAATTTGTTTTAAAAAAGGTATTGTATTAAAGCAATACTTTTTTTATTTAGCAATTAATGAGATAAAAACATTTATTATTTTTTAAAAACAAAAAATACTTTTTTATAAAAAGAGATCACCCTACATCTTTGCATCTTTATGCAAGATACACCAGCTAAGCCTGCGCCATTAATTACCGTAATAATTGCCTTTGCTATTGTATATATAGTTTGGGGTTCTACTTACTTTTTTATCCAGGCATCGGAAAGAGATTTTCCGCCTTTTCTCCTGGGCGGCATCCGTTTTTTTGCATCCGGAATTATTTTGCTTGCCTGGTGTGCTATTAAAAAATATAAGCTGGTAGATCTTTCACAAATAAAATCCTCTTTTATTGTTGGTAATCTTTTATTATTCATCGGCACTGGTTCTATTATATGGGCAGAGAAAACGCTGCCCAGTTCCTTTGTAGCGGTATGGGTTTCTGCAGCACCACTGTGGTTTGTGCTATTGGATGGCAGAAACCGGCGCGCTAACTTTAGCAATAAACATATTATCATTGGTGTTTTCACAGGCTTTCTGGGTGTTATACTTTTATTCAGCGAAAAATTTTTTTCGTCATTTTCTGCGGCAAGCGGCGCTTTTCAAATTATTCGACTGCTTGTTATAATTGCCGGAACTATTGCCTGGTGCATAGGTTCTTTATATTCTAAATATAACAGTGGGGGAAACATGATGGTGGGTGCGGCATGGCAAATGATCTTTGCAGCAATAACATTTTTAATAGTGGCATGCAGCAACGGGGAGATCACACATTTTCATGTACAGGATATTCATGTGCGTGCCTGGCTTTCTATTATTTATTTAATTACGATGGGCTCGCTTGCAGGTTACAGCGCTTACATCTGGCTACTGCAGGTGAGGCCGGTTACACAAGTAAGTACGAATGCTTACGTAAACCCGGTTGTAGCAGTATTATTGGGCGTTTTTTTTGGAGGTGAATCAATGGATGCCTTGCAAATAGTGGCTTTGGCCATCATTTTATCAAGCGTGTTCATTATTAATTTTGATAAATATAAAATGAAAAAGCATGATGATACTTAAAGCGTTTTAAACTATTGTGGCAGTTTATTTATAAAAAAAAAGTTTGTAAATTTTTTTTTCGCCTTAGCATATTATATATAAAAAAAAGAAATGCACTAATTTGCCAGCATAATGTTGCAGCAATTATACATACAGAATTATGCGATAATTGATTCAATAAGAATTAAATTTTCTGCTCACCTCAACATTATTACCGGAGAAACCGGAGCTGGCAAAAGTATTATTGCCGGTGCGCTCAATCTTATTTTGGGCGAACGCGCTGACAGTGCTGTTCTGGCAAACCATGAAAAAAAATGTTTTATAGAAGGCACATTTAAAGCGCATGGTAAATCTGTAAAAGATTTTTTGCAACAGCACGATCTTGATGCCGAAGACGAACTCATTATTCGCAGGGAGATAGCGGTGAATGGTAAGTCGCGGGCTTTTGTAAACGATACGCCTGTTACGCTTTCGCAGCTGAAAACATTGTCTCACCTGCTCGTTGATCTTCATCAGCAATTTGATACACAAGATCTGAGCGATAATAACTTTCAGCGGGAAGTAATTGATGCCCTTGCCGGCAATGCAAAAGATATTATTCAATACCAATCATTATATAAAAATTATAGAAGTATTACAAAGGAGCTTGAAACGCTTACAATGCAGCAGGCTTCTGCAAACAAGGAGCTTGACTATAATAAATTTTTATTAAATGAGCTGGAAGACGCAAACTTATTGAAAGATGAAATTGAAGATGCCGAAGCACAGATAAAATTGTTGAGCAATGCAGAAAGTATAAAATCTTCTTTAGCCGATATTTATTTTGAAATGGAGGAAAGTGAAAATCCTCTTGTGCAAAAAATAAAATCCATCAGCAATAAATTGCAAAGCCTCAAAAGCTTTCATCATAACATAGAAGCACTGCACGAAAGGTTGCAATCTGCCCAGATAGAACTCCAGGATATAGCGGATGAAATTGATATTATTAATAACAGCGTTTCTTACGATGCTGAAAAGATCAATGCGCTGAATGAGCGTGTGGCTGCGGGTTACAGGCTGCTAAAGAAACATAACGTAACTACAACTGCCCAATTATTTGAAATAAAAAATCACCTTTCAAAAGAGGTGGAAAAGGTAACTGATCTTGCCCATTTAATTTTAGTAAAAGAGCAGCAAGCAAAACAACTACATGAAGATGCGGTAAAGATTGCTGAGGCAATACATGAAAAAAGGAAGCTGCAATTACAGCCTTTTGTGGAAAAGGTAAATGCGCTTCTCAGGCAGGTAGGTATGCCCAACGCCCGGTTGAAAGTGAACCTGCAAAAATCGGATACACTTAATTTTTTTGGAACTGATGCAATCGAATTTTTGTTTAATGCTAATGTGCCTGCAGATAGTAAAGGCAGCGAACAAAAGTTTGAGCCGCTTCGCAAAGTGGCCAGTGGCGGGGAGCTCAGCAGGCTCATGCTTAGTATAAAGTCGCTGGTGGCGAAGAGTGTGCAATTGCCTGTTTTAGTTTTTGATGAAATAGACACAGGCATAAGTGGCGAAGCGGCAAGGCAGGTGGGCAACATTATGAAAGAGCTGTCGGCTAAGCACCAGATCATTGCAATTACACACCAGCCACAAATTGCAGCAAAAGCCGAAGCGCATTTTTTTGTGCATAAAGAAATAAGGGATAATAAAATTGTTACTGCAATAAGGCAGCTTACTGCAGAGGAAAGAATTACAACCATTGCAACCATGTTGAGCGGTGAAAGGCCTACCGCTGCTGCATTTGCGAATGCAAGAGAAATGATTGGCAACTAAAGTAAAATGCTTTTTTTTAAAAAAACCTTAATTGTTTTATTAGTTGCTGTAGCTATGTATGCCGCGTATGCATCAGTTAATTTTTTTAAAGCCAAAATAAAAGTTCACAGAAAACCGGAAGCATTTTTACTACTGCTGCTGCTGTCTTTTGCAAGTGTTTTTATAATTATTATGTTGCTTGGTTTTATCTTTAATGAGTTCAGAAACTTTTTCTTTAAGCATTGATTATTTATTGTACTAATTAATCTGATTACACGAATTCATTTAACCAATAAGGCAATAGATAATTAAACAATAAACAATAAACAACAGGTTAATATGGATAAATAAAAACTACTAAACCAATTAACATCAAACCAATTCACCAATAAACTATTAAACCCATCAACATGTATAATTTACTAAAAGGAAAGAAGGGAATCATTTTTGGAGCGCTCGATGAAAATTCTATTGCATGGAAAACCGCCATGCGTTGTTATGAAGAAGGCGCTCAGTTACTGCTCACCAATGCACCTGTTGCCATGCGCATGGGAGAAATTAACAAACTGGCTCAAACTGTTGCTGCGCCTGTGGTTCAGTGCGATGTAAGCAACAATGACGACATGGCCAACCTGTTTACAAAAGCTAAAGAACATTTTGATGGTGGTGTTGATTTTATATTGCATTCTGTAGGCATGAGTGTGAACATGCGTAAAGGGAAATCGTATACTGATATTGATTATGGCTTTAATCAAAAAACGCTGGATATATCTGCCACAAGCCTTCACCGGTTGCTGGCAACTGCAATGAAACAGGATGCTATAAATGAATGGGGAAGCGTGGTGGCGCTCACTTACATTGCTGCGCAAAGAGTGTTTCCGGATTATAATGAGATGGCTGATGCCAAAGCTTTGCTCGAAAGTATTACAAGAAGTTTTGGCTATCATTATGCAATAAAAAAGCATGTTAGGGTAAATACAATTTCGCAATCGCCCACCAGAACAACTGCAGGCAGCGGCGTTAAGGGGTTTGATGGCTTTATAAATTATGCTGAAAAGATGAGCCCGCTGGGCAATGCTTCCGCAGATGATTGCGCCAACTATTGTGTTACATTATTTAGTGATCTTACGCGGTACGTAACCATGCAAAATCTTTTTCACGACGGAGGATTTTCTTTTACAGGAGTTACTCATGAGGTGATAGACCAAATGGAGAAGTGATAATAATTTACTGCAAAAAAGATTTAGGTTTTTTATAAAAAAGCCGTCCAGGTAGACGGCAAACATTTTTAATTATATTTTAATATACTTTCAATTAATATTCATCTTCATTGAAAAAGAAATCTTCCTGGCTGGGGTAATCGGGCCATATATCTTCGAGACCTTCATAAATTTCTCCTTCATCTTCCAACTCCTGTAAATTCTCCACCACTTCAATAGGAGCGCCGCTTCTGATGGAGTAATCAATCAGCTCATCCTTTGTAGCAGGCCAGGGCGCATCTTCCAGGTGTGAGGCAAGTTCTAAAGTCCAAAACATATTAATATTTTTTTAAGTATAGTTAATTGTAAAATCCTGTTTTTCAATTTTCCGCAAATGTAAAAGGATTATGGGGATTACCAAATATTGTTTTGCGGCGTTTTCATAAACAATTAACGTACTAAATACCGGATAAGTATTTTTATTTTTAACTTTTAAAAATTGTTAGGTAATCTGAAAACGTAAACATGCTGCAAGGTACCGGTATTTATAAAAGCTATGGTGCATTACCCGTGTTAAAGGGTGTTGATATAGAAATAAACAAAGGAGAAATTGTAAGTATTGTTGGTTCTTCGGGTGCTGGCAAAAGCACGTTGTTGCATATATTGGGCACGCTCGACATGGCCGATGAGGGTAAGATTTTAATGGATAATGTTGCGGTGTCAACGCTGAAAAGCAAGCGTATGGCTGCTTTCAGAAATAAACATATTGGCTTTGTTTTTCAGTTTCATCATCTCCTGCCAGAGTTTACGGCGCTTGAAAATGTGTGCATACCTGCATGGATTGCCGGTGATAAAAATGATGAAATAAAACAAAGAGCTAACCGGCTTTTGGATCTTCTTGGCTTACACAACCGCGCAGAGCATAAGCCCGGCGAGCTTTCCGGCGGCGAACAGCAAAGAGTGGCCGTTGCCCGGGCATTGATAAATAATCCTTCAATTGTAATGGCAGATGAGCCTACGGGCAATCTTGATTCAGCAAATGCAAAGGAATTACATAATATTTTTATTGATTTGCGCAACCGTTTTCAGCAAACGTTTTTAATAGTAACGCATAATGAAGAGCTTGCTCAAATGAGCGATAGAATATTGCACATGAAAGATGGAAAGATGGTTTGATCTATACTCGCGGCTTCCATACAATTTCAGGAATTGTATGTATGTGTGCAACATACCTTGCCAACACAAAAAGATAATCGCTCAGCCTGTTAAGGTATTGTATGATCAGCGGCGCTACATGCCCAGGATTGCCCGATAATTTCACACAACATCTTTCAGCTCTTCTGCATACACACCTCGTAATATGAATATATGACACTGCCATGCTTCCTCCCGGTAAAATAAAATGCTTCATTTCAGGAAGCGTTTCGTTCATGGTATCCATTTCTTTTTCTAACAGGTAAACATCTTTTTCATGAAGGTCAGGAATCAAAAGTTTGGTTTCTTTATCAGGGTCGCAGGCAAGCGCAGAGCCAATGGTGAAAAGCCTGTCCTGAATTTCTTTCAAAATATTATTGGCGCTGAAATCACTTATTGAATCATTCACAAGGCCGATCCATGAGTTCAGTTCATCAATGGTTCCGTAAGTTGTAATGCGAAGATCACTTTTCAAAACCTTCGTTCCACCAATAAGACTTGTCGTTCCTTTATCGCCTGTTTTTGTATAAATTTTTTGAGACATAATTTATGTGAAATAGTTCGTTGAAATATTAGTAATTGCGCATTATACCGTTATCATTATTCTAGGCGTATTGGGCTGGTATTCATCGCTGTGTCACTACTAATGCCTATTAGCAATACTTTTGTTGGGCGCAGGCTTCCTTTACTCATTTTTGGTTATTGCTATTTCAAAATTAGCGGGTGTCAAAATTGTTGCTGATTTGAAGGGACTATGTACTAATAAATCTTTGTCGCCCGTTACCAAATAATCTGCTTTTGAAAAATCTATTAAGTCCAATAGAAAATTATCTTTAGGGTCTCTATTAAGAAAATGTATTGAATTTATTTCAAGCTTTTCAGCTATAGTTTCTAACAACTCAAGTAACTCGTTTACACTTTCTTGCGGAAAATATTTTTTCAATCTCTTTCGACTTGTTACTTCTTTTATTTCCCTCAAAAGTTGGTCAGTCGTAACTATTGTTATTTGCTCATTTGCGATATAATTTTTGATAAAAGACAACCTCTTGCCGATAAGAAAGCTGATCCAAACATTGGTGTCAAAAATGACCTTAATGCTTTTTGCTTTCATATATTTTTTGTCTTACGATTTCTACTTCTTCGTTTATTGTATCTAAGCTTAATTCTTTCGTTCGAAAAGTTTTTAGAAGTCGTGATAATTTTGTTTCTATACCTTCCTTTTCCAATTCTTTGGTCAATTTTATTTTTTCGTTTGTTGGCAGTTGTTTTACCAATGCAAGAACTTGGTCAAATGTTATCTCAACTTGTAATGCGGTTCTCATTCTTTATCTTTTATTAAATTTAGTCAAAAATGCCTAAAGCTAAGTGTCAACCGAAGCTTACGCCCAACCATAACATGACTCGTCCTGAAAAAAGTTGACTGATTTGGTTAATAATCCTGTTATTGGTTGATGAAGATAATACATCCTGAATACGGTTGATTAATTGAGTTGTTGCCCGTGCCCTGGCAAAAAATATTTGCGGTTGCTCCCAAAGCTATAGCAAAATATTTTTTGTGCCTGGCCCCTTAAGTTACCTGCATAGTTACCTCCTTTAGTTTTTGTGTGTAATAATAATTTTTCCATCTTCTTACCTGCGGGCCTTTTTGGTCATGCACATCATTTGGTATCTGCCAGTTGAGGCTGCTGTGCCTTCTTCTGTAATTATAAATGGTAATGCACCTGGATATGTGTATGGAGGCTGCAAGTATATCACTGTAACAACTGCTGAGGAGTTCTGTCTTCAAAATACCATTCACCCTTTCTGCTATGGCATTTTCTAACGGATCGCCGCTTTGTGTCATACTGATCATGGCATTGGATTGATTGAGTAAACTTACATACTCAGCGCTGCAATATTGTATGCCCCTGTCTGAGTGATGGATCACTATTGTTTGCGCCGGCTTTTGTGCCAGCGCCTGCTTTAAGGCAACTACTGCCGAGCTTACTTTCATATCATCACTTACATGGTAGCCTACTATCTTTCTTGAGTAGGCATCGGTTATTAAAAACAGGTAGGCAAACCGTTCTTTCAGTGGTATGTAAGTAATATCACTCACCCAAAGCTCATGCGCCTTCAGTGGTGTAAATTCCTTTACCAGGTTGGCATACCGCCTGAGGTGATGCCTGCTCATGGTGGTATAAACATTACGTTTTGTTTTTCTTATCAGCAGCTTATTTCTTTTCAGTAAATCAAAGAACTTATCTCTTCCCAAAAAGATATTATGTTGCTTTAAAAATGGTCGAAGCATGATGAATAATTTTCTTCCGCCGCACCTGGGTTGTTGTTTGCGGATGATATCTATTTGCTGCAACACCAGGCCTTCTGTGTGGTACTGATGAAAAGTTTTTTTGTTGTGTTTGTGATAAGCCTGCGGCGTGTAGCCCAACAGTATGCATAGCTGTTGTATGCTTATGGAGCCATGTGCTCCTTTAAGCTGCTTTACTGTTGGGCACCAGGCTTTTTTCTGATCTGTATATGGAGATCTTTCTCTGCTATACTGATCATCGTATCCAAGGCTTCTACCCGTAGCTTTTCCCATTCAAGCTGCTTCTCCAAAGATGCAATCTTTTGTTGCAAAGCTTCGGCTGATTGCTGCTCTTCTGTATTTAATTTGCTGTGCTTATTGCTCATGCTGTACACAGAATGCTTCTGTTGCTTTTCTGTGGGTGGCAAGTTATGTATTCCCTGGTGAATCATAACCCACTTGCAAATAGTGGTACGGCTGATGCCATACTTTAAGGCAAGCTGCCTGAACCCCCCGCCCTGGTTTAAATACTCCCGGATAATTTGTTCTTTTAAGTCCATAAAATTGGTTGTTTTTTAGTCAACCTATTTCAGGACGAGACAACATTTATATTTTCCGTGATTGTCTATTGCCCGTTGCTCATTGTTCTATTAAAACTTTTTTCACATCATCAGTTTCTATTACGCCATCTTTAAGCCGTATAATTCTATGTGCATAGTTGGCAATATCTTCTTCGTGCGTTACGAGGATAACCGTATTGCCTTCGGATTGTATTTTGTCAAAAATATTCATGATCTCAACAGATGTTTTTGAGTCAAGATTGCCGGTAGGCTCATCTGCAAGAATGATTGAAGGGTTATTTACCAAAGCTCTTGCAATGGCTACACGCTGGTTTTGGCCGCCCGATAATTCATTGGGCTTATGATGGCTTCTGTCGCTTAACCCAACCCTGTTAAGCATTTCAAGCGATAGTTCTGTTCTTATTTTTTTTGATGAACCATTATAAATAAGAGGCAAGGCTACATTTTCTGCAGCGGTTAATCTTGGCAGTAAATTGAACTGCTGAAACACAAACCCTATTTCTTTGTTGCGAACTTCTGCAAGATCATCGTCCGGCATTTTGCTTACATCTTTATTATTAAGTATGTAGCTTCCTGCAGTGGGCGAATCCAGGCAGCCTAAAATGTTCATCAAAGTAGATTTGCCGCTGCCGCTTGGTCCCATTAAAGCAACATATTCATTTTTAAAAATATCTATCGAAATACCTTTCAACACTTTCAATTCCATTTTACCCAGGTAATAACTTTTTTGAATATTTTTCAGTTCAATTATCGAATTCATGTTGCTTGTTTATTACTTTTTATGTAGATCGAATTTTCGAATTAGCATATTAGCACATTTTCAAATCAGCTAATTACTTTTTTATAACTTTTGGAACTAAAAAAAATTGTGTATCGTGCAATGGTGCATTTCTAAAAACATCCTCACGGTTTAGAGAACCTTTCACCTCGTCTTCCCGTAAAATATTTATATTATCGCTCATGTGCAGCAACGGCGCCACGCCGGTAGTGTCAAGCTCGTTCAGCTTATCAATAAAACCTATCATTTTTTGCAAGTCATTTTTTATTTCTTCTTTTTCTTCATTATTAAACTGGAGCCTTGCAAGATGTGCAAGCTTATCAATAAGTTCGTCATTTACCTTCATGCAACAAATATAAAACTTACTTTGTCAGGTGTTTTTTGTGTGTGATGAGTGGCATCTGCCAATACCAATAAACCAATACCTTCGTAGCCTTATGAACAAGAAGGAAGGAACTTTGCCTGCCGCAAGGGAAATTGTAATGAGTGGTATAAGGCCAACAGGCTTTTTGCATCTCGGAAATTATTTTGGCGCCATTCGTAATTATGTGAAAATGCAGGATGATTATGAATGTTTTTTTATGGTGGCCGATCTGCATTCTTTAACTACGCATCCTGATACAAAGGGCTTGAAAGCCAATGTTCACAGGGTTTTAGCAGAAAATATCGCCTGTGGTTTAGATCCGGAAAAAGTAGCTTTATATTGCCAAAGCCATTTGTATCAAACAAGTGAGCTATATCTTTATTTAAATATGCTTGCTTACAAAGGCGAGCTGGAAAAAACGCCCACTTTTAAAGATAAAATTCGCCAGCATGCCGATAATAATACCGCAGGGTTATTAACGTACCCTGTGCTGATGGCGGCGGATATTTTAATTCATCGTGCAAAATATGTTCCTGTGGGCAAAGACCAGGAGCAGCATTTGGAGATTGCAAGAAATTATGTGAACCGTTTTAACCATCGTTATGCCCAGGTTTTTCCAGAGCCTTTTGCTTTTAATTTTAATAATGAGCTGGTAAAAGTGCCTTCGCTGGCTGGAGGCGGAAAGATGAGTAAAAGTGAAAATGAAATGTCTGCCATTTATCTTTCTGATGAAGACGAAGCTGTAAGAAAGAAGATAATGAAAGCTACGACTGATCAAGGCCCTACGGCAATTAATTCTATAAAGCCGGATTATATTGGCAACTTATTTTTGCTGATGAATTTAGTAAGCAGCAAAGAAACATTAGCATATTTTGAAGAAAAATTTAATAATTGTACCATACGCTATGGCGACATGAAAAAGCAGCTTGCTGAAGATATGGTGCAGTTCATTTCGCCCATAAGAAAAAAGGTTAATGATATTTTGGGTAATGAAAAATATTTACAGCAAGTGATGGAAAGCGGCGCTGCCAAAGCAATTGCGAGCGCTGGCGCTACTATGATGCTTGTGCGAAAAGCTATGGGACTAAATTATTATTAGATTTTATATTTACTTTTAAGCAAAACATTTTTTTACAAAAACATTTTTAAAAAGTAAATTTTAAAAGGGTAATGCCAAAAACAAAAAAACCAAAACACATTGCCGTTGCAGGAAACATTGGCGCAGGTAAAACAACCCTTACAGAATTATTAAGCAAGCATTATAAATGGATACCTCAGTTTGAAGATGTTGATCACAACCCATACCTCAACGATTTTTATGATGACATGCCAAGGTGGAGCTTTAATTTGCAGGTGTATTTTCTTAACAACAGGCTCAACCAATTGCTCGAAATTCAACGCGGCACTGAGACGGTAATACAAGACAGAACCATTTATGAAGATGCTAATATTTTTGCACCGAACCTGCATAGCATGGGGCTTATGACCAAAAGAGACTTTACCAATTACTATTCTTTTTTTGAAACCTTACAATCAATGGTGCGGCCGCCGGATCTGTTAATTTATCTGAATGCATCTGTGCCAACGCTGGTAGCACAAATTCAAAAGCGCGGCCGTGAATATGAAGAAAACATACGCCTTGATTATTTAAAAAAACTAAATGAGTTTTATAATAAATGGATTGAAAATTATAAAGAAGGCCCTTTGCTTATTGTAGATGCAGATAAAAATAAATTTGCCGAAAATGAAGAAGATTTGGGGATCATCATTAACAAGGTTGACTCACAATTGTTCGGGTTGTTTTAAATATTATTCATAAACAAGCAATGATTTTTTATGAAATACACACCGCTTACTCCCAAAGTATTTATTGAAAACAGGAAACGTTTTGTGGCTGAAATGGAAAAAAAATCCATTGCCATCTTTAATAGTAATGATGAGTTGCCATCTAATGGCGACACATTGTATCCTTTTGTTCAAAATAGTGATCTGTATTGGCTTTCAGGCATTGCACAGGAAGAAACCATGCTTGTTTTTTTTCCTGATAATCCGGACCCAAAATACCGCGAGGTATTGGTTTTAATAAGGCCCGATGAGATGAAGGAAAAATGGAATGGCCACCAGTTGCGTGCAGATGAAGGCAAAGAAATTTCGGGAATGCAAACAGTTGTGTGGCTCGATGCGTTAGATGCGTTGCTGCAGCAATGGATTCATCTTGCAGATATCATTTACTTAAACACAAATGAAAATGACAGGAAGGCAAATCTTGTTGAGGTAAGAGATTACCGCTATGCATCGTATATGCGTTACCGTTACCCTCTACACGAATATAAACGCGCTGCAAAAATTTTAAAAGAGTTACGTGCAATCAAATCTCCACTGGAGGTTGAGATTATACAAAAGGCAATTGACATAACTAATATTACTTTTAGAAGATTGCTGCAGTTTATAAAACCCGGCGTGATGGAATATGAAATTGAAGCAGAGATCTGGCATTCTTTTATATTACAAAAATCAACAGGGCCGGCATACGGAAGTATCCTTGCCAGCGGTGACAGAGCCAGAACACTACACTATATAAATAATAATCAGGAATGTAAAGATGGCGAGTTGATCCTTATGGATTTTGGTGCAGCTTACGGCTGTTATAATGCCGACCTTACCCGCACTGTGCCTGTAAATGGCAAGTTTACAAAGCGTCAAAAGGAAGTGTACAATGCCTGCCTGCACCTGCACCGTTATGCAGCTTCTATTTTAAAGCCCGGCATAACTGTTATTGCCTATACGGAAAAAGTTGGTGATGAAGCAACCGTTGTTTTTCAAAAAATTGGCTTATTGAAAAAGTCAGATATAAGCAATGAAAGTGCTGATAACAGGGCTTACCGGAAATATTTATATCATGGTGTATCGCATCATTTAGGAATTGATGTACACGATCTTGGCACCAAAACAGAGCCGGTGAAAGCAGGAATGGTTTTTACAATTGAGCCAGGTATTTATATTGAAGAAGAACAAATGGGCATTCGCATTGAAAATAATTTTTGGATCACCAAAAATGGAAATCAAGATTTAATGAAAAACATACCGATAACTATAGAAGATATTGAGAGCCTTATGAAAAGATGACCGCATTAACTGACGCACACAAGAAACGATGCTGTTTTTACATTATATTTTATGCAAGCAATAATTAATTTTTTAAATGGAAATATAGAGCTGATCTATATTGTAATACTCATGATTTTTCTTGGGATAGAAATTATAGGAAGAGTTCCCAGCGTGCTTCACACGCCTTTGATGAGTGGAGCGAATGCCATTCACGGTGTGGTTATTATTGGTGCTATAATAGTGATGGGTAAAGCCGAAAGCAATAATTATATTGCTTTAATACTTGGCTTTATTGCAGTGGTGCTCGGTACTTTAAATGTTGTAGGCGGTTTTGTGGTAACTGACCGGATGCTGGAAATGTTCAGGAAGAAAAAATAATATACAAATTTTTAACGCACGAATTTTTAACGCACTAATTACACTAATTAAAAATTACCAATCAACAATAAATGGGCTTTAGCATTTTATCATTTTGTTATCTCATCGCTTCGGTTACATTTATTCTTGGCTTAAAAATGTTATCCAATCCTGCTACGGCAAGAAGAGGAAATTTGATTGCCGCCGGTGGAATGCTCATTGCCATTTTAGGAACTATTTTTTTATATGAAAATGATGGAAAAAAATTAGGCAACTATCCCTGGATTTTTGCTGCAATTATTATAGGAAGTATCATTGGAACGCTTGCCGCCAAAAAGATAAAGATGACCGCAATGCCAGAGCTGGTAAGCTTTTTCAACGGTATGGGCGGGGCTTGTGCAGCGTTGATTTCTATCGTTGAGTTCAATTATCTTTTTAATGAAAATAAATTACTTACTGTTACTTTTTCTAATGTGGTTCCGGTTGGTCACTATCTCGCCATCATTGCCGGAACAATAATAGGCAGCATATCATTTGCCGGCAGCATAATCGCTTATGGAAAATTAAATGGAAAAATAAAAGATTATGCTTTTAAAGGACAGCATATTATTAATCTTATTATTCTTCTGCTGGTGCTTGCTTTGGCAATATTCGCTTATGAACAGAATATAAAAAGTGGAAACGTTCTTTTTTTTATAACAGTTGCTTTAGCCTTATTGTACGGTGTATTCTTTGTTCTTCCAATCGGTGGCGCAGATATGCCGGTTGTAATTTCTTTATTAAATTCTTTCACCGGTGTGGCTGCTGCATGTGGCGGTTTTTTATATAACAATAAAGCCATGCTTACCGGTGGTATTTTAGTTGGCGCAGCAGGAACATTACTTACAATATTGATGTGCCGTGCAATGAACAGAAGCCTTAAAAACGTATTGATAGGTTCTTTTGGTGTTAGCGCAAAACATAGTGATGGTGTAAAAAGTGAACAAGGAAATTATAAAGAAATTTCTCTTAGCGATGCTGCAATGATAATGTCTTATTCAAAAAAAATTATGATCGTTCCTGGTTATGGACTGGCAGTGGCGCAGGCGCAACATGCATGTCACGAATTAGAAAAAGTGCTGGAAGAAAAAGGAGTTGACGTTAAATATGCTATACATCCTGTTGCAGGCCGGATGCCGGGCCACATGAACGTTTTACTTGCAGAAGCAGATGTGAGCTATGATAAATTATTGGAAATGGAAGATGCTAATGAAGAGTTTACCACCACTGATGTGGTATTGATCCTGGGAGCAAATGATGTGGTAAATCCTGCTGCAAAAAATGATCCTTCCTCGCCGATATATGGAATGCCGATACTTGAAGTAGAGCTTGCAAAAAATGTTATTGTAAATAAACGCAGCATGAAACCAGGCTATGCCGGCATTGAAAATGAACTCTTTTTTCAGCCCAAAACATCTATGCTTTTTGGTGATGCAAAGAAAGTATTGCAAAGCCTTTTAACTGAAATAAAAGCTATATAAATAAAAAAACCCTTGCAATGCAAGGGTTCTTTTTTCAAAAAATATATTTTATGATTTTGAAGTTGAAGTAGTCATTGTCTTCTTGTCTTTCTTCATCTTTTTGGTAACAGTGGATGTCGAATCAGAAGAAGCTGCATTTTTAATTTCACCGGCAGCAACAGCTTTATCATAATCAGCAGGAGCCAGCACATCACCTGTAAGCTTAATAAATTTAACATCATCAGCGCCTGCAAATTTCACGGTAAGTGTTTTATCAATATGGCCAAGGTTTACAGCATTATAAGTTGCATGTATGGTACCTGTTTTGCCTGGGGCAATTGGTGTTTTTGTATAATCAGAAATAGTACAGCCGCATGTTGGGTTAGCCTGGTCAATAAGTAAATCTTCCTTGCCAATATTGGTAACAATAAATGTTGCCGTAGCTGGCACGCTTTGTTTTACCTTACCAAGGTTATAGGTTTCTACATTTATTTTCGCAACGTCATCAGCTTTTTTTTGTGCAAACAAATTTGCAGAAGATAAAATAAGAGCAGCTAAAAGTAATTTTTTCATAATTGTTTATTTGTTTATTGATCGTTTTTTAAAGAATTTACTGATGTATTTAAGGGAGCAGAAGTAACCGGAGTTTTCCAAACTTCGCCCTTTATGATGATTTGCTTAACTTGATTTCCATTATAAGTAATAGTAACGGGTTTGGTAAAAGGTCCTTCGTTTTGAGCATTGTAGCCCACTTTTATGATAGCAGTTGCGCCAGGTTGCACTACATCTTTGTTCCATTCTGGTGTGGTGCATCCGCAGCTTGCCTGAACATTATCAAGTGAAAATGCTGCTGTGCCGGAATTAGTAAATTGAAAGGTGTGTGTTACCGGCTTGCCTTGCGGTATTTTACCAAAGTCAAAAGTTGTTTCTTTTAATGTTAATGATTCTTCAGGCTTTGCAGCGGTTGTATCGTGGTTTGGCTGGTTTTTAGCACTATTATTTTTCACTATATCTTTCTGCGCTACGGCCGCAAATGATAGTGCTGAACAAAAGAAAAAAACAAATAATTTTTTCATTGAAATAAATTGTACGGCTTCAAAGATAGTAAAACGTAAAATAAGGTTGCAAATTGTAAACAGCTTTGCACATTTTTAACAATCATCAATCATAATTAATAATTTTGTTAGCATGAATATGAACCACACAACCGATGAGGCCTTACTTGAAAATCTTTCTTTTGAAAAGTTTAAAGAAGAAGTGCTGAAAGATTATCGCATAGTTTGTGAAAGCCGCGAGGCCAGCACTTTAGGAAGAAAAGAAGTGCTTACAGGCAAAGCTAAGTTTGGCATATTCGGAGGCGGTAAGGAAGTGGCTCAGGTGGCTATGGCAAAGTTTTTTCAGCCGGGAGATTTTCGTGCAGGTTACTACCGCGATCAAACATTTATGTTTGCCAGCGGTCTGGCTACCATCGAACAATTTTTTTCGCAATTATATGCTGACCCTGATAGAAATAATGAGCCTTTCAGTGGCGGCAGGCAAATGAGTTCGCATTTTGCAACCCGGTTTGTAGATGAAGATGGCAACTGGCTGCCGCTTTCACAGTTAAAGAACATTTCTGCAGACATTGCACCTACAGCCGGCCAGATGCCGCGTGCATTGGGCCTTGCACTTGCATCAAAACTTTTCAGGGATGTGAAAGAATTAAATGCCATAAAAGATTTGAGCACCAATGGTAATGAAGTTTGCTTTTGCACTATTGGCGATGCTTCCACATCAGAAGGCCATTTTTGGGAAACCATGAATGCGGCAGGTGTAATGCAGGTGCCGCTTGCCGTTTTTGTTTGGGACGATGGTTATGGCATTTCTGTTCCGAGAGAATATCAAACAACCAAATCATCCATTTCAAAAGCGATGGCTGGCCTGCAAAAAGAAGAGAACAGTAATGGAATAAATATTTACAATTTAAAAGGCTGGGACTATGCTGGTATGTGCGAAGTGCTTGAAATGGCAATAAAACATATTCGTGAAACACACACGCCGGCTTTATTTCATGTGGAAGAGATAACACAACCCCAGGGCCATTCCACTTCGGGAAGCCAGGAGCGGTATAAAACACACGAGCGGCTGGACTGGGAAAAACAATGGGAATGTAAAAAACAAATGCGGGACTGGATTATAGAAAACGCACTTGCCGATGAAAGCGAAATTGCAATAATAGAAACGGATGCAAAAAAACATGTAAGACAGTGCCGTCAAAGCGCATGGGAAAAGTACATTAACCCCATAAAAGAGCAGGTAACTGAAGGACTACGCCTTATAAGTAACTCGAATGAAATTGAAAGAAATAATGAATCTTTTAAAAAACTTATCGAAGAATTGGCACAAAATAAAGAGCCTTTAAGAAAAGATGTTATTAAGGTTCTTTCTATTATTTTAAATGATGCAGGGTCTGCTGATGTTGCTGAAATTAAAAAATATTATGATCATCTGGTAAAAGAAAATGAAACATTATATAACACTTATTTGTATAATGAAGGCCCTAAATCTGCCTTGAAAGTTTTTGAAGTAAAGCCTTATTACAAACAGGATGCTGAAACATTAAATGGCTTTGAAATACTCAATCATTATTTTGACGAGCTTTTTGCCATAAACAATAAAGTAATTGCATTTGGCGAAGACCTTGGCCATATAGGCGATGTGAACCAGGGCTTCAGCGGCCTCCAGCAAAAATATGGCGAAGGCCGCATTTTTGATACAGGCATTCGTGAGCTAAGCATAGTGGGGAAGGCCATTGGTACTGCATTACGTGGCCTCAGGCCCATAGCCGAAATTCAATACCTCGATTATTTATTGTACGGCCTGCAGCCACTTAGCGATGATGTTTGCACCACACATTTTCGTACGGCGGGCATACAGAGTGTACCCATAATAATAAGAACACGCGGCCATCGCCTTGAAGGTATCTGGCATAGTGGTTCGCCAATGGGAATGATCATTAATGCGCTGCGCGGCATGTATATATGCGTGCCACGCAACATGGTACAGGCTGTAGGCATGTATAATACTTTACTGCAAAGTAATGATCCGGCATTGGTAATAGAATGTTTAAACGGCTATCGCCTTAAAGAAAAACTGCCATCAAATTTAACGACTTATACAATACCATTAGGAATTCCGGAAATTGTAAAAGAAGGCACTGATATTACCATGGTTTCTTATGGTGCTACTTTGCGCATAGTTCAGAAAGCTGCGGAAATACTCACAGAACAAAGCATAAGCTGCGAAGTAATAGACGTGCAAACCTTATTGCCTTTTGATATTCATCATTCCATAATAGAATCATTAAAGAAGACTAACCGCATTGCATTTATAGATGAAGATGTGCCTGCAGGAGCAGCAGCTTATATGTTTAATAAAGTGATGGAAGAGCAAAATGGATACAGGTGGCTCGATGCTTCACCAAGGACGCTTACAGCAAAAGATCATCGGCCGTCTTATGGCAGCGATGGTGATTATTTTAGCAAGCCCAATGTGGAAGATGTAATAAGGCTTGCAAAGGAGATAATGAGCGAGTGAGGTGATAATTAAAATTAAAATTGACATTGGATAAAAATGAAACTTACACTCTATCAAATTGATGCGTTTACTGACAAGCTTTTTGGCGGCAATCCTGCAGCAGTAGTGCCTTTGAACACCTGGCTTGATGATAAACTGATGCAGCAGCTTGCGATGGAAAATAATCTTTCTGAAACTGTTTTTTTTGTTCCGCTAAAAGATAATGCTGAGGCAGACTTTGAAATAAGATGGTTTACTCCTGAGTTGGAAATTAACTTATGCGGTCATGCTACGCTTGCATCTGCGTTTGTAATTTTTAATTATCTGCACTTTCATGGATCTGAAATAAAATTCAAATCTCAAAGCGGCATTTTAAAGGTTAAGAAAAACAATGATCTTTTTGAAATGGATTTCCCATCATGGGAACCTTTAGTTTTTAATGATCTTTCTTTTGATATAAAAAAGATGTTAGGAGTTGCAGAGGTAAAAGGTGTTTACAAAAACCGGGATCTTTTAATAGAACTGGCTAATGAAGATGCAGTTAAAAATTGCAGGCCTGATTTTAGTTTAGTAAAAGAATCTGGTTATAAAATTATCATTACTTCAGCAGGAGGGGTTGTTGATTTTGTTTCAAGATTTTTTGCACCCACAGCGGGAGTTGATGAAGACCCGGTAACCGGTTCAGCACATTCGCAACTGATTCCTTTCTGGAATAAAAAATTGAATAAAAATAAGATGAAAGCGTTACAGCTTTCGAAGCGCGGTGGCATTATTTATTGTGAACAAAAAGCTGATCGCGTAATGATAGCAGGTAATTGTGTTTTTTATATGAAAGGCGAGTTTGAAATTCCAGTTGCATGATTACACAATCAGAGAAACATTTTATAAATAACTGGCTTGAGCAAAAGAGCGGCCCGCGCTGGAAATATTATTTGCAGTTTACCATTGCATGGGGCATTATATCTTTTTTATTGATCTTTTTTTTATTGAAGTTGTTTACCAATGCATGGGAAACAGGAGGGAAAAATCTGATTTTTATTATCATAGCTGCATCACTGGTTTCAGGTTTTTTATCCACTCATCTCAGTTATATCATTAATGAGAAAAAATATAAAAAAATAACAGAGAGAGAAAAGAATATAAAATAATTATGCTTTCTTTTTTTTGTAAATGTCAGCAATAATTTTCACTGCATGAACTCTTGAATTTTCTATGAAAAGCCTGTGGGTATTCATTCCGCCGCAAATAACACCTGCCAGGTAAATGCCGTTTACGTTCGTTTCATAATTTTCATCACTGTAAGTTGGCTTGCACACATTATCTAATGAAAGCTCTATATTTAGCTCACGTAAAAAGCTTAGATTCGGCTTGTAGCCGGTCATTGAAAGCACCCAGTCATTTTCAATTGTCACCTTGCCCTCCGGCGTATTTATATCCACGTCATGGTCTCTGATTTCTGCAACAGTTGAATTGAAATATGCTTTTATAGATCCTTCTGCAATGCGGTTGTCAATATCGGGCTTCACCCAGTATTTTACGCGTGAGCTTATTTCGCTGCCCCGGATAACCATGCTTACTATCGCACCTTTGCGCCATGTTTCCAAAGCTGCATCTACAGCGGAATTGGCAGCGCCAACCACCATCACTTTTTGAAAAGCGTAATAATGCGGATCGTTATAATAGTGTTTTACTTTACTTAATTCTTCTCCTTTTACATGCAGCAAATAAGGTATATCGTAAAAGCCGGTTGCTATAATAATATTGAGCGATCTGTAAGATGTTTTATTAGTTTTTATAAAAAAAATATCGCTTTCTTTTTTTACAGTAATTACTTTTTCAAACAAATGTATGTTCAGGTTAAAGGAAGTTACCACTCGCCGATAGTACTCCAAAGCCTCGCTGCGTGTGGGTTTGGCATTATTGCTTACAAAAGGAACCTCACCAATTTCAAGCCGCTCGCTGGTGCTGAAAAAGCTCATGTTCACAGGATAATGATAAATAGAATTTACTACCGGCCCTTTCTCAAGTATGCAGTAAGAGAGGTTATATTTTTTTGCTTCAATAGCACAGGCAAGGCCGATGGGGCCGCCGCCAATTATGATAACGTCGTATAACTTTTCATTCATTATTGCTAAGTTATTATATAAAATTTCTTTGCGCAGCTAATGATGTGTTGCCAGATAAAAAGCATGATGATTATGCACGCCTCCATTTTGATTTCAGCCGGAGAAAAGGGGCTTCCAGGTAGAAATAACTGATGCTGGCTATGCAATAGTTTACAATAAAGTATACACAAACAAGCAGCCAATTAGGTGTATTGATTTTTAGTTTTTCAAGCAATAAATTGATTGCTAAAATAGTAATGCCATGAAAACAATAAAGACCATAAGAAATTCTTCCGGTATAAATAAGAAAGCGGTTTTTTTCAAAAATTTTTGTTTTGTTTTCATTCACCATTTGCTCAACAATAAGCAATGCTATGTATAAAATGAAAAGATAGCGGCTTGCAAGATTTACAAGATCATTGTTGGCAGCAAAAGTTTTTTTATTTAAAAAATAAAATATAATAAAATGGAAGATCAAATAGCTGTATAATAGGTAAGTGGCTGTGGTATTGAGTTTTCGGATATTTCGTACAATGATATTATTTTTAAAAATGAGCATGGCACCCAAAGCACCGCTGCCAAAATCGAAGAGATAAGTGATGGTATTAAAATAAAATTTTATACCATGAGTAATCGAATACAATGAAAAAGAAATACTGGAAGCAAAAAGAAGTATAATTATAAACGATAAATTTTTATAAAAAAAACGAAGGCAAACTCCCCATAATAAATAGAACTGCTCCTCAACAGAAATCGTCCATAAGAGTTTTAAAAAGAACACATGATCAGCAGTATAAAAATTGGCAATAAAAAATATATAATATAAAGGAGCAGGCAGTGTAATATTATAGTGAAACATTTTTGCCAGGAAAGGAAAGAGTATAAATGCAATGGTTAATATAAAATAATATAACGGCCATATTCTTAAAACCCTTCTGGTAAAATAATTTTTAAAAGAAAAGTTCCCTCTTTTTTTATATTCATTAAGGGCAAGGTAGGTTAGCAAAAAAGATGAAAGAATAAAAAAAACATCTATGGCAAAAGGAAGGCTGTTAAATAAATACTCGCTGAAACTGCCTGCTGTAAAGGCAATACGCAAAGTATGAAAAAGAAAAATCGCAATGAACGACATTCCTCTTATAGAATCTAACTGCGGAAAATATATCTTGGTTCTTTCGCCTGAAGGAAATCTATTTTCCAATTTAAATGGATGTTCTTTTATCCAAGATACAGAATTTTATATCACTTTACCAGGCAACTAACGGTAAGGCATACATGAAAAATTATCACCTCATAAAATACATTTTACCATAACCTTTGGTAAAATATTTATCTGTATTATCTCCATCATCATGAAACTTATCAAGAGATTTTCCGTTTAAATTGGTAAGCACCCGATAGAGATATACTCCGTTCGCAACCTTTTGGCCATACATATCACTGCCGTCCCACCTGTATTCGGTAACGTTTCTGCCAATGTGCAATGGGCCTAATTCCTGCGTGGTGATCTCTTTAATTATTTTACCCGTAATGGTCAAAATTTCTATCCGTATATTTTGTGGAACCACAGAGCCTGTAATGGTAAACACAAATGCCGTTGCAGTGGTAAACGGATTGGGATAATTTAAAAAGTTAGAAATCATCGGCTTGCTGATCACCCTGAAATTTACATGGTAGTTGAGCGTGCCTGTTGGGTTTCCGGCTACATCTTTCCCTGAAACTATAAGCGTATAATTATCATCCGCATCACTGGTGCCAGTGAGCACGGGCGCAAGATCAATAGTGGCTGTGTTATCGCCTGTTGCAAGGTTTGCGGGTGTAAATTTCAATGTATCATTATCAAATTTATAGGTTCGCAATGAGCCATCAGGGAATTGGATCTGCACCTTCATAAGTGATGTATCATTAAGCGCCAGGCTTTTATTTTCATCTTTAAGCTTTGCGATGATATGTGGCTTTGCCGATACAATATCATTGTTCAAAATATGCACGCCATCGAATGTTACATCCAGTAACGGGTTGAATTTATCGGCTTTTATAAAAAAGCTTTTATAAATAAAATTATTAAAATGATATTCTTCCGGCTGGTCATTGGCAGGGTTAAAATCAACCAGCAAAGTATTGGCGCCCTGGTATTGCTTGGTATCAATATCATACTTTAAGATAATGGTATCTCCGCTTATAAGCGGCTTTCTTCTTGCTACCGGCAACGTATGCGTTACATTATTAATATCTATTACAGCTACATTTATTTTCATACTGTCAAAAGCGGTAAGGCTGATATTTTTAAATGCAATACCAAAGTGTAGTGTATCGCCCTGGTTGAGCGTATCGGCTGACATAAAGTATAAATTGGGCGCAATGGCACCTTCAGGCGCAGGCGTGTAGTTTAGTCTCCAGTAAGAAAGCTGGTAAGGTGTAAAACTTATGCTATCGGCATTGCGCATTTGCAGCTGAATGTAGGGGTATCTCGTTGCACTTACAGAGGATATATCAACGTCCTGCTGTGTTTTATCTACATTAAATAATGTGTTTGAGTTACCAAGACTGTCAATTCCTATTATGGATACTTTAGGATTGTAAGCGCCGGTTACATCAGCGCTTGAGCCGCGCCAGTGCATCTGCTTCCATGAAATAGCCGGACCAAACTTCGGTGAAGTAATGTAGCCAACAGAATCCGGTGTTATATGCGGTTTCTGTAGTTCGATAGCATCGGTTGTTCCTTTGGAAAAAATAAAATCAGGCTCAAAAGAAGGATTATTTTTTTGATACATAAATATAAATGTCCTTGTTCTGTAGAATGAATCTATTAAAACAAAACCCTGAGCCTTCAACTTGGCATACATGGTATTATTCACTCCATAAACGCTTGAATCTGCTGCCCACTCCGGTGCATAGGTATTGCCAGCGCCACTGGTATATGAAATATAACGCGCCACTACAATATCGTTATTGGGTATAGAATCAAGGAAGTCGCTTACCTGCTTTCTTCTGCTTTGATTGAGATTGTTAAATTGAAAATTAGCAAGTCTTGTGGCACCGCAAACCGGCTCGCTTCCAAAGCGTCCTGGCCCGGATGGATTGTTAAGTAAGGGTTTTAAAGATATAGGATCTAATACAGTAAACACAAGCCCCGGAAACCCTGCGCAATACGCTGCGGATACATTGCTTCCATTTACCGTAACAGAAGTTTGCGCACCTGTAGGGTAAGTAGGGTAGAGGCCAAAGTTTGCATAAATAAAATTACTTATGGTTGAAAAGGTCCAGTGCCTGGAGCTGTCAAGAGTTAAATTTTGTGTATCCGATGCGAGATGCTGGTAATAGTGAGACTGATTAGAGCCTGGGGCGCTGGTGGATAAATATACAAAAGATGAGTTGTTCCAATGATAAGTAGAGTCTGCACCGGAAGCAGTTTTCACTGCCACACGCCAATAATAAACCGTACTGTCCCTATAGCTAAAGCCGGGATCAAATTGTATGATGCCTCCCGGTGCCGTTACCGTTTTGCTTACTTTAGATGAGGAATTAAATAACAGCGTTGTATCAATTTCCATTAAATAATCCTTTGCTACGCTTAAAGGATTTGCAGTGGATGCATACAATTTTTGGTTGCCCACGTTTATTATGGCATAATCATAAGGATAGGCAGGCGTAGCTTCATCTTCATAAATGTACACATCTCTTGTAATGGTGTTATTTGTTTCTGATAGCTCCTGCACACTGTTATCGGCGTCAATAGTTACTGTTAACCTGTTAAGGCCTTTATCTCTTGTAGCAATAATAGGCACTTGTATCTCTATTGAATCTGCATACCTTATACCTGCAATTTTTTTACGCAAAATAATTTCTGATGTACCATTAGGATAGGTTCTGATAACCTGAAAAACGATAGAATCACTTATAGCTTTACCAATATTAAAAGCTTTAGCTTTTAAGGTAAAGCTGCTTTGCGATACCGAAATAAATGCAGGATTAACCACCACTTCAGGATCTTCTATCACATAGTCGGGCAGCGCATGAGGATATACAGTTATGGCAGGATCTCCGTTAAGTGAAAACTCCTCCATATTTATTCTTGTAAGATAATCTATAGAACTATTGGCTCCGCCTAAATCGGAGATAACATTCTTCATAAAATTACCCACAGTGTTGCCATAATTAACTACACTAAGCTGATTATAAAAATCAAGGTCATAACTGTATAAATAAGGCGGCACGCCAAGGTGCGAGCTTGCAAGAAAACCAATGCTGCCGCGCTCATTTGCCAGCACATAATTTTCTGAAATGGATAAATTATTTTGAGTAATTCTTAATGGATCAAAAATGTAATTGTTTCCTGCAGTGCAGCCATTTACCAAAAAGAAAGGATATTTTCCCTGGTTGCTGTAAGAGGTAGGATCGCTTAAATTAAACTCAAGTAAATTGGCAGAGGCATGGCCAAAATAAGATAAAAAGCCAATTCCTTCGTTAAACAATTGCGTTATCCTTTCTCCGGAAACAAGCTGTATGGTTGAGTTAGATGTCTTGGAAAATGTTTCTACATGTGCGCCATAAAATGTATCTACAATTATATTTTTATATTGATTCATGTAAAAAGTAAACAGGTTACTTTCTGAGCTGTCTTTGCCGCCAATAACATGCACTACATTTTTCATCCATAGTTTATTATCTAATGTTTGAGTGGTTGATGCCTTTGCATTTTCATATTCTTTTATTTTTTGTAAGTAATTACCCACTTCGGTGCCTGATATAGCTGAAAGCCTTCCTATTGGTACTGTTGGTAAGGTGATGCCATAAGGCGACGACAATAAAACATCTGATGCCGGGTTGCCAAACGTTGGTACAAGGTTTAGCTGCTCCGCATAAGGAGAGCTTTGGTTCACAGCATAATCACTATAAGTAATGCCTTTACCAATAAGAAAAACATATTTAGGCTTTACTGCAAAATTTGCTGCTGCGTACAGTATAAAATCTTTTATAGACGAAGGATGTTTTTTTATGCCATAGGCAAACTGATCCACCAGCTCATCAATGCTATAAGTTTTGGCATTAAATGCGCCGCCGGTGGCCGAACTTCTGTATTGCCTGTACAGCTCTACATTGTTTATTCCTGTACCATCATTGAACAAAGAAGGATGGCTTATGATCATATAATTTCCCTGGTTGGCAGCAACAGAAAAATCAATAAATTTTCTTTGGGTTAATAAAGTTATGTTGGATATATTAGCTGCTTCTTCATTTACAAGCTCAAACTTTCTCGTTACTGCAGAAGATGGCGGAAGCAGGTACTGGACTTTGCCAGGCGTAGTTGTTATATCACCAACATATCTTTTGTTGCTTGTCATGTCAAGCAACACGGGCGCTGTAGCTCCATAGTTAAAACTGTTTATCACCACGTAATTGCCAACAGATGTTGCAGGCAATTCAAAATAAAAATTCTTTTGATTATTAAAATTAAATGTGCTGGGATAAGTAAGCTCAAACTTCGAAACAACGATCCTGTCGGTTGGTACAGATGAAACACATTGAATGGTTACCAGTAATTTATCACTGTTGGGCAAATAACTTGCAGGTAAACTGGATACCTGTTTTTTTATGTAAGTAAAATTAGACATCGGTTCATTATCTATTACATTATTGTATAATGAAACACTTATATTTCTTGTATTATTTGCATTGCCCGCTACTGCAAAATCAAAACTGGCGGCAGGCCCATTAGCGTACACATTGAGGCTATCGTAAAGATAAGACAGGCCTGCATTTGGCGCAACATCGTTGGATGTCCATCCTTCACCAATATCATAAGAAGAAGAATACACATATTCACCTAAAGGCACGCCAAGGCCCATGTTAATTTTATTTTTATAATACACTCCTCTCGTATTCATGAAGTAGGGCTCCGGTGAAAGAGTAGTGCCTGCAACGATGTTGCTGCTGGTAGCATATCTTAAATTATTGCCTGCGGGGTTTACGGTTAAATAAAAAGCGGCTGTATCTGTTTGCAGGCTGTAATGATCAGAAAGCTGGTAGTCGGGGTTAATATATAATTTGGCATCCACTTTGCCATCATTCATTAGTCCCCAAAATTCTATGTAATCATTGCTTCCGAAAATGCCCGTCGCTATTGAAGTGTAGAGGATCACTTCCTGCCCGTTTCTGAAAAGTTGAAATTGTTCTGCAGGCACACTGCCCAGCCCGAGTGATGCAAGTGCAGATTGAGGTATGCGATAAAGCCCGGTTTGCCCTACAGTAAATTTATAATATGTTTTATTGTAATCAATCCAGCTATTGCTCGTTTGCCCTATGGCAGCCGCAGAAAAAAACATTAAGAAGATGATAAATAATTTTTTCATTGCAGTATATTATACATTAATTTTCTTTTTTTGTAAGGTCGAACCGTAAAGAAAAAATGTGTGTATATAATGGGTTTGACTGGTTGGCAAGGTTAGAAAATGCATAATCAATTTCTACATTTTTTATTTTAAATCCTGCGCCAAGAGTGGGCTGGTATATCCATACTTTTTTTTGATTAGTTGTATCGCCATCAGCCAGTGCTCTTTGAAAATTGTAAAGGCCTGCTCTTACAAAAAATACATTTTTTATAGATGCTTCAAGCCCTACATGCGGGTCAATGCTTATTTGCTTGCCGCTGATCACTGTATTTCTTTGGCCATCAAAAGTTACATCCAGGTCTGCTTCTGTAAGCAGGCTCAGAGACTCCCCCAGACGGAATTTATAAGAGTTACCGATGGTAAGATGAGGCGCGGTAAGTTCTGTTGATTTTATTGGAATATTATTTTGGGTTAAATATAAAGCCTGTTTTTCCTGGTCGGTAAAGCTGAAAGACCATGCGTTGAAAGTGGTGGTTATATCTTTGGCTACAATGCCCAGGCTCCAGTTATTTTTTTCCATTTTAAAGCCTGCATCAAAGCCGAAACCAAAGGCTTTTGCAAAGTGCCCTACCTGACGGTAAATAACTTTTGCATTGCCGCCGAAGCTCATTTTAAAATCGTCTTCATCTTTTATTTTTTGGGCAAAAGAAAAAAGAAAAGCATAATCTGCAGAGGAAAAAGTAGTAATATTTCCATAGTTAATGCTGCCATCCGGCTCTACAAGAAACAAGGTATTGGGTATATCATCTACCGCAAAGCGAATAATGGAAAGACCAATCGTGCGCTTATTATCATCTATCGGTATGGCCACACTTCCATAATCATATTTACCAATATTATCAAAATAACTCGCGTGCATTAAATTTATTGATGGATTGTCCTGAACATAAGTAAGTGCTGCAGGGTTCCAGTATCCGGCAGTTCCATCGGAAACAGAAGCCACCTGTGCTGCGCCCATGCCAAGCCCGCGTGCACCGGCACCTATGTTCAAAAATTCATTGGAATACTCCCTGAATTGTGAAAAGACAGAGCATGGCAATAGAAACAGGCATATTATTTTAGCAACTCTTGCAACTCTCATATTTAGGGATGATAAGTTTTTAGGAAATTCGGAGAAACACTTTGGGTAATTAAAACGGCCATTAAGCCTTTATATTGTATTTCCCATAGTTATTGCATATTAAAATTAAACAAACTAATGTAAAGATTGCGTATAAAAATGCATCATCTTTATGCTGCTTCTTAATTTATATGCGAGTACTGTGGCTGCTTATCAAGATTCTTTTTTATTTGAACATTTTGCAGATAGCAGAGAATATTTATCTGTAAAAAGAACATTGATAAATATTCCAATGTTTTTGATGAACTAAATAAATATTACTTTAGATTGGTAGTTGGCTTTACGCAATAGAACAATACAATAAACGAAGAGGGATGATAATGAGAATGAAGGGTTATAAAATTTGAGTTGCGTATAATTACATAAATACAAATGTTGGTAGCAGAAGTATGACAGACACTCTTATCATTCAAAAAGCGATAGAAGAAATTGAAGCCAAAACATTTGGCGTGACAAAACAATTCTTAAAAATTCATGAAGTTATTTACGAAAACGACCAACCAAAAGTTGCAAGGGTCGACAGAGAAAATGAAGATGGAACTGCAATTGTTTATTTTCCAATTATAGACGAAAAATTTTACTTAGCTGTTTATGTTGATACAGAGCCAGAAGTTTTAGTTCGACATGTCAATACTGAATCTTATAGTTCTGTTTGCTTTACTGCAATTTCAGAACATTATAGTTTTTCACAGCTTTGCAACTTGACAAAATTGAAGGTTACAGATGGACACAATAAAGGAGACAAACGAGGTGGGACTGTTTGGAAAAGCAGTCAAGTTATATTTCAACCAAATCCAGAAGCAGACGAGTTTGAAGATAAACTTAAAAAACTTCTTGACTTTTTAGAACAGGACAAAGACGGAGTATCTTTACTTGTCGATAAAGCTAACGGCTACATACAAGTTATATCTAGCTTTCATAATGGAAATACAAAATTAGGTGGGCATACTTTGTATAAGGACATTATGAAACGAATGAGTAATCTAAATCTTACAGTTGATTTTGATTTACACGCCGACGGTAATTTTTATACCGATTAAAAACTACTGCTACCAACATGGCTGTTTTTTGAACCTCTCCCTTAACAGACCATTACTAATTCTGTCGAAAAAATTTATTTATGAAAGCCTTATTAATTGCATTCACTTGTTTAATTGTAATACATTGTAATGCGCAAGAAAAACAGCTTATCCTAAGACTTTATGTTAGTCCCGGTATATGTATATCACCAACTCAACATAGAGTTTTCAACGATGGTACAGCCACGTTAACCAATCTCACTAAATCCAACGGTTTATTTTTTGGAGGCGGTTTAGAGGTATTAAAAAACCTGAATAAAAATTGGTTAGTAGGTGGAGATTTAGGTTTTATATCAAAAGGATATTTTGCCACCAGAGATACCATTTATAATAATGGCGGTTTTAGTGGGACAAGTTTTACGAGAACTGATTTAAACTTTTTAGAAACAACAGCTTTTATAGAAAAACAAATAATATTGAAAAACCCTGATTATAAGATCATGTTTTCTTGTGGCTTATTTTACGGTTTGCATATTTTTAATACAATTGGTTTTGGGTTGGAGGCAAGTGGAAATGATATTGGAACTTCGTTATCAATAGGCATTCAAAGAAAACGCTCTTTCGTAAAACTCGATTTTCAAAAGGGATTGACAAATATTAAGAACAATGCCGATTCCTATTTTAAAACAAATATTTTGAGCTTTAAAATTGGCTATTCAATTTTGTAATATCCTGTGTGGCGCACGTCTCTCGCCTGGCCTTATTCGTTACTAACCACCTCTAATCCGAATTGATAAGAAATACTTAAGAATTAGTATATACTAAAAATATATACCTTTGGCAAAATTGATGATTATGAAAACTCTTTCCCTAAAGCTAGATGACAGTGTTTTTCAAGAAACCGAGCAGGTAGTTTCAGAGTTAAAGCTTGCCAGAAATCGTTACATCAATGAAGCTCTCACACTGTACAATCAATTTAACAAACGGCGATTTCTAAAACGAAAGCTCTCAAAGGAAAGCAAAATCGTGCACCGAAGTTCCGCTGAAGTGTTGGCTGAATTTGAAAAGCTGGCGGATGAAATTTAAGCAGTTTGACATTTGGTTAGCCGACCTAAACCCAACAATGGGTACAGAGCCGGGAAAGACAAGGCCGGTAGTAATTATTCAGACCGATTTGTTGAATGAAGCACATCTTTCTACGATTGTTTGTCCAATCACGACGAAAGTTACACCTGAAGCTGAAATACTGAGAGTTCATCTTAAAAAAAACCAGTTGCCAAGGTTAAGTGACATACTTGTAGATCAACCTCGGGCAATTGACAACAAGCGCTTCATTAAACGACTTGGAAAACTTTCGCAAGATCAGGCAGTCTCGCTCAAAGCCAACCTGAAGATTATTTTAGATCTCTGAAAGGCGCCCCGCTATCCTTAGTTTGTCTCCAACCGAAAGTTGTGCAGTTGAGTTTCCCCGATTGCAACATCAGAACAGCACTACTTTTATCTAGACATTCTACGGATAACAGTGTGCATCATCTTTTGTGCTGCTTCTTAATTTATATGAGAGTTATGTAGGCTGCTTGCCGGTTCAATTGTTCTCCTCCATTCCGCAATTCTGAATTATTTTTGATGCCTTTGAAAAAAGCATATGGATAATTTAATAGAAGAGTTAAAATGGCGCGGCTTATTGCAGGATATTATTCCCGGCACCGAAGAACAGCTTTGTAAAGAACCCACGGCAGGTTACGTTGGCTTCGACCCGACTGCGGATAGCCTGCACATTGGCAGCCTGATACCCATAATGGTTTTAATACACTTACAAAAATACGGGCACAAGCCTATTGCTTTAGTTGGCGGCGCCACAGGCATGGTTGGCGACCCTTCAGGAAAAAGTGAAGAGCGAAATTTGTTGAGTGCGGATGTGCTCAATCATAATGTAGCATCAGTAAAAAAACAATTAGAAAAATTTCTTGATTTTAATGATGAAAAAAGTAATGCAGCTGAAATGGTAAATAACCTTGACTGGTTTAAAAACATTACTTTTCTTGATTTTATAAGAGACGCCGGCAAGCACATTACTGTAAACTATATGATGAGCAAAGACAGTGTGCGCAAGCGTTTGGACGGAGAGAACGGAATGAGCTTCACAGAATTTACTTACCAGTTAGTACAGGGTTATGATTTTTATTGGCTCAATAAAAACAAGAATTGCAAGTTTCAATTTGGTGGCAGCGACCAATGGGGAAACATTGTTACCGGAACAGAATTAATAAGGCGAAAAAGTGGCAATGAAGCTTATGCTTTTACCTGCCCTTTGCTTACCAAAGCAGATGGCGGAAAGTTTGGTAAAAGCGAAAAGGGAAATGTGTGGCTGAGCGCAAATAAGACTTCGCCGTACAGCTTTTACCAATTTTGGTTAAACACTGCCGATGCTGATGCAGAAAGGTTTTTAAAAATCTTTACTTTTTTATCCCGCGAACAAATTGATGATCTTGTAAAGCAGCACAATGGAAACGAGCACCAGCGCCTGCTTCAAAAAACTTTGGCACAAGAAATAACCTGTTTGGTTCATTCAAAAAAAGAATATGAGTTTGCTGTAAAAGCATCATCCATTTTATTTAATAATGATACAGCGCAAATATTAAAACAATTAAATGAAGCGCAATTACTCCAGGTGATGGAAGGAGTTCCTTTCATAGAAATAGAAAAAAAAATAATAGATGATGGCATTGATATTATTTCTTTATTAACTGATACAAAAATTTTTTCAAGTAAAAGTGAAGCGCGTAAGATGCTGGCTGGTGGCGGTGTTTCGTTGAATAAAGAAAAAGTAACAGGCGCTGAAATGAAATTAAAAAATGATCTTTTTTTAAATAAAAAATATCTTTTAATACAAAAAGGAAAGAAGAATTATTATTTAATAAAAGCTATATAAAATATTAAATAACTTTTTTAAGTTTTCCGGCAGAAGAGATCATTTCCCTGTTATATTCCTTCATATCCGGAATGAATTTTCTTTCGTTCAGGAGGTAGCCATTTCCCTTTTCACAAAAATGAACTTTAATGTTTTCTATGCTTATGGGGTTGCCATCGGGTATGTCGGCAATGTTGCTGTGTCTTATATCGTGCCCGTCTATAATCATAACAAGCCCGCTGCCAATAGCTTCCATAGTGTTACCTTCTTTTATTAGCATACCTGTATCTTCTCCCAGCCCAATGCCAATGGCAGAAGGATTGCTTGCAATAGTTTGTGCCAGCCTTCCAAACCTTCCGCGTTTTTCAAAATGGCTGTCGAAAACAACATCGTCCATAAAGCCAAGGCCTGTGGTTATTTTTACTTCGCCCTTTAAATGAGCGGTGGTTGCATCGCCTTCATAGATCATGGTATTGCTCATGGCCATGGCGCCGGCCGAGGTGCCCGCTACCACAAAATCTTTTTCCTGGTGGTAGCGCTTTAATGCTATTTGTAAAAATTCTGTTCCTCCAAAAGTTGCGGATAATCTTAACTGGTTACCGCCGCTAAACATAATGGCATCGCAGCTTTTAAGCCTTTCTATGTAGTCATTGTGCATCGCATCTGCACGGTTGCGTATAGGCATAAGGCCAATGTTGGTACATCCTATTTTTCCAAAAGCATTCAGGTAATTTTCGCCTACTTCGTTAGGTATCATGGAGGCTGTGGTAATCACTTCCATTCTTATATCCGTACCGCCGGCTTCCTGCACAATGTGGCGAAGAATACCGAGCTCAAAAAAATTGAGGTTGGTTCTTAAGGCATCACCTTTTTCCCGGCTGGAGCCTTTATCTTCAGCGCCACCAATAGCAAACAGCTTCCCGAGGGGATTTTCCATGCATTCAATTTGATAAAAAATATAAGCGATTCATTTACGCATATCATACCGGGTTAGTATTTTATACGCTTTATCTTTCAAAATAAATACTGCATACAAATGTAACGGATTGGCATAAACGCATGGTATATATTGGTTGTATTTATTTTAAAAAAGCATTAGTTTCTATGCAGTATGTGCAAGAGTTTAATTTTTATTTATAAAAAAAATATTTTGGTAAACACTCACTTTGTAGCCAGGTAGTTATAATCTGCCAGCAGCTTTTCTAAAAAATCTACCGGGTCCATATCTGTGGGGAGGCGCAGCACTTCCTGAATCTTATAAGAAACACGAAGGGCAGTATGCCGGTTATGATTTTTATAATACATATTAATTACATTTTTTATGGTATTTATATCCCTGTCGGAAAGTTTTAAAACTTCAGGAAATTGTACAGAGTAATCTGTGGGCTGAATGTCCATGAACACAGTGTCTTCTACCGAGAACACAGATTTTGTATTTACCACCACAGTGTTAGCGGCCAGGTCGCCAAGGCGCTGGTTTTTTTTTGCGACAGCAATAAAAATAATAACTGCCACACCTAAAAACCCCGTGATCACTATATAAACAATAAGCGTTTCCCGCGTGAGCAATACATAGCCAAAAAAGAAAGGCCACTCAAAAGCTTTAAACATCCAGCGCAGCAGGTACTGGCTTAGCTGTGGCTCGCCACCACTAAGGCTTATTACCCTTATGTTCATTATTTTTTTGCCAACGGTTTGGCCGTGCATCAGCACCTCGCATATAAGAGAGTACAATAGCATGGGCATGGAAATGGTGAGAATATCTATGCCTACGTGGCTTTGCATCTCATCACTGCTTACCCTGCCGATGCCGCCATAATACAGGTATTTCATGCTGAGGAGATACAGAACAAGAATGGCAAAATCTAAAAGATATGCCAGGAGTCGTTTATAAAAATCAGCAATTTCAAATTCAAGATCTATATTAAAAGGAGTAGCTATTTGTATAAGAGCCATGCAGGCAAGTTATTATTTTTAATAATAATAAATTAGAGCGATAGCTAAATAAAGTCTTTATAATTATTATGGAAAAATAAAAGGCTGTCCCAAATCTTCGGGACAGCCTTTTAAGGTTTTAAACTAATGTTCTATTTAACCACCATTTTTGAGAAGCTGGTATTATCTACTATTAACCTTACTACATAAATACCTGAAGCTACATTACCTAATGATAATGGAATGCTGTAAGTACCTGCTGAGAGACTGCCTTTATTAATAGTTTGTAAAACTCTTCCATCTGAAGTAATGATCTGCAGCGCAACCTTAGATGATTTAGCAAGCTGTACCTGCACCCAGCTATTGGCAGTAACCGGATTACCTAAAACGCTCCATGCAAAATTCTTAAAGTCGAGGCGTATGGTGGATGAATAATTGATATTGCCATCAATATCCATTTGTTTCAGGCGATAAAAATTATATCCGCTTTGTACTTTAATATCGGTATAATTATAATCATTTACCAGAGATGCATTGCCGTGGCCTGGCACGAAACCAATACCTGCAAACGTCCGACCATCGTAACTTCTTTCTACTTTAAAGCCTTTGTTATTGAGCTCTGTGGCAGTGCGCCAGCTTAGCAAGGCTTTTCCGTTTTCTAAAACACCATCAAAGTTGAGGAAGGTAACCGGAAGGAGGCCGCCCGCCATAGCAGAATTAGTCAGTGAATAATTTGCAAATTGAGTAGTTGAGAAATTGGTAACCTTCACATAATAAGTACCTGCAGCAAGGTCAGGTAAGTAGAGGCTATCTACTGCAGGGTTATAACCGTTATATACTTCTTTAGACCCTAACAGTGTAGTGCCATCGCTGCTGTACAGGTACAGCTCCATATCCAGCGGATTATTAGAATTGTTATTGTATTGATTACCCCATAAAGAACTGAGATAAAGATACAGCGGCCCTGCTGTAGTGGTGGTTAACTTATACCAGTCTGAAGTATCTCTTAGATTATTATAATAATAACCTACATGTCCTTTGGCAGTGCTGCCCGGAGGGAAAATAAGAGCTGTGGCAGTTGTGCCATTATATTCACTATCATTTTTCACCGATGAAACAAACAGGCTATCTGTAATTTTATAATTTGCAAATTGACTGGTGCTATAAGGCTGTACTTTTATATAATAAGTGCCTGCAGCTAATCCGTCTGTGCTTATCAGGTTGGTGGCCCGTGCATAACCACTATATACCTCCGCATATCCTAACTGAGTGGTTCCGTCATTGTCATACAGATAAACATTCAAATCCAGCGGATTGGTGGAAGTATTGCTTTGAATGCTGCCACTATCTGTGCTTACGTATAATCGTAACAGGCCATCACCATTCGTGGTTACCTTATACCAATCTGTTGTATCACGTAAACGATTATAATAATACCCTACATTACCGGTTTTGCTGCTATTGAGCGGCAGTGTAAGAGCAGTTGCTGCAGTGCCGTTGGGCTCTGCATCATTTGCAAGAGTAGCTGTAAACAAACTGTCAGTGATTTTATAATTGGCAAATTCATTGACACTAAAAGGCTGCACTTTTATATAATAAGTGCCCGGTGCAAGCCCGTCTTCTGTTATTACGCCTGTGGCTGCTTTATTGCCATTAAATGGTTCCACAAATCCAAGCTGTGTGGTGCCATCATTATCATACAGGGTTACGTTAACATCAAGAGGATTGGTACTGGTGGTGCTGTAAATGCTGCCTGAATCCGTGGTTAGATATATGCGTAACAAGCCATCAGAAGTAGTGGTTACTTTATACCAGTCTGTAGTATCACGAAAGTTATTGTAATAATAGCCAACATTACCGTTCTTGCTGCTGTTAAGAGGTAAAGTAACAGCAGTTGCTGCTGTACCGTTGGGCTCTGCATCATTTGCAAGCGTGGCTGTAAACAGGCTGTCCGTGATCTTATAGTTAGCAAATTCATTGACACTAAAAGGCTGCACTTTTATATAATAAGTACCCGGTGCAAGCCCGTCTTCTGTTATTACACCTGTGGCTCCAACATAGCCACTAAATACTTCCACAGATCCAAGCTGTGTAGTGCCATTATTATCATATAAGGTTACGTTCACGTCAAGAGGATTGGTACTCGTAGTGCTGTAAATACTGCCTGAGTCCGTTGTAAGATACACGCGTAACAAGCCGTTGGAAGTAGTAGTTACCTTATACCAATCGGTTGTATCACGAAAGTTATTATAATAATAGCCTACATTACCCGTGTTGCTGCTATTAAGCGGCAGGGTGAGAGCAGTTGCTGCAGTGCCGTTTGGCTCTGCATCGTTTGCAAGAGGGGCTTTAAACAGACTGTCAGTGATTTTATAATTGGCAAATTCATTGGTACTAAATGGTTGTATTTTGATATAGTAGGTGCCCGGTGCAAGCCCGTCTGCTGTTATAACACCCATCGTGCCCTTATAGCCACTAAACACTTCAACAGCTCCCAACTGGGTAGTTCCATCGTTATCATACAGGGTTAAGTTAACATCAAGAGGATTGGTACCGGTGGTGCTGTATATGCTGCCTGAATCCGTTGTCAGATACACGCGTAGTAAGCCATCAGAAGTAGTGGTTACTTTATACCAGTCTGTAGTATCCCGCAGGTTATTATAATAATAGCCAACATGTCCCGTCTTGCTTCCATTTTGACCTAGGACACTTGCAGCAGCAACGCTGCCATTAGGCTCTACATCGTTGGCCAGCGGAGTGGTAAACAAGCTATCGGCAAGCGTATAGGCCCCGTAGTCTGTACTAAAGGGTATAATCTTTACTTTATAAGTTCCTGTGGCAAGTCCGTCTACCGTAACTACAGCAGTAGAGTTATTAAATGATTCTGTTTGTGCTGATAAAGCTGTTGTTCCGTCATTATCATACAGCGTTACATATAAGTCAGCAGGGCTTACAGTGGTAAAGGTAAGCCGCAGCAACCCATCGCTTGTAGTGGTTACAGTGTACACATCCGGTGTGGCGCTGGTAAGGTTGCCGCTCACACTTCCATTAAGTGGCAACACGCCGCCCTGTGCATACGCGCCTTGTGAAAAAGCAACAATGATTAAGCTTAATAAAGCTGGTAAAATTTTTTTCATTTGTTTAGTTTAAATGTATTTGTGTGTGTTATATAAAAGCGTAATAATTAATCGCAAATATTGCAGAAAGAAATTTATTGCAACATACTTAATTTGTAGTAGGAAAGAAGAAAGTATATTTGAAATCTACAGAGAAAACCGAAACTTATAATTTGAATGAAGCCCTTCAGTTTATTTATTTCATGTACATTCTAATTATATTATGATCACCGCAGGATATTCAGGAACACCGCTTGCAAAGAAGCTGGGCATTAAAGAAAACTTTACCATTAAGCTTATCAATGCACCAGATCACTATTTTAGTCTTTTCACTGATTTTCCGCCGAATGTAAATGTGATGAATGATAATGAAACTAAAAAAGACTGTATTCATTACTTTGCCACCAAAGCAGCCTCTTTAACCAGGAATATTATTTTACTAAAAAAAGAATTGAAGCCAGATGGAATGCTATGGGTTTCATGGTATAAAAAGTCTGCGAAAATGCAAACGGATATTACAGAAAATATGATAAGAGATGTTGCATTAAAAAATGGCCTGGTTGATATTAAAGTTTGTGCAGTGGACGAGTTGTGGTCTGCGCTTAAGCTGGTTAAACCAATAAAAGACAGGTGAACTTTATAATAATTAATCGCCACTTTGTTTGCTAAAAGTAAATAAAGAAGCATTCCGTTCATTTTACCATTTTTTTTGCAAATGCTTATTTCACTTTTGTTGAAAATTATACCAATCATCTTTTTTATTATGAGAAAAAATATATTGTTTACTGTATGCGTCCTGGGTTTAACATTAGGCACAAAAGCCCAAAAAATAAATTATGGATTAACCTTTGGCGGTAACCTGAGCATGGTAAATGGCAAAGGCATTGAAGGCAGTTATAATGTTGGGTACGTTGCGGGCGGGTTTGCAAGAATACCATTTGCCGGAAAGTGGGAACTGCAGCCCGAAGTGCTTTTTAACTTTGTAAATTTAAAAAGAGCTGATGATTTTCTGGAGCTGTATAATATAAATGGCTATGCCAACTCTAACCAGGCAATAAAACTAAGCTATATAACCGTGCCGCTGCTTGTAGGCTATCATATAAATAAAACCTTTATTATAGATGTTGGTCCGCAATACAGTTTTTTAGCAGATGATAATGAAAACCTGATACAAAATAATAAAGTAGCTTTTAAAAGAAGCAGTGTAGCAGCTTCCGCCGGGTTGCAGATAAACCTGCAGGGCGTGCGGTTCTTTGCAAATTATGTACAAGGAATAAACAATATAAATAATATTGATAACCGCTACAAATGGCATCTGAACCAGGTGTACGCAGGGTTTCATATAAATATTTAAAGTTTTTTTTTATATGAATTATTTACAAAAGATCATAATAGATTTTAGACTACATTCTATTAACGTTTGCAGAGTTTATTAGTTATCCAGATCCACTTCCTCAAATTCTCCTTTTCCATCAGCAGGAGTCATTATAGTCATAGTAAGTTTAAAGTTGTTTAATTTTTTTGTGAGTGCTCCTACCATTGCTGATTTTACATAATAACTATTTCCAAATTTCACATCAAGTTTTACTGAGGATTCATCATTAGTGTATTTGCTCTTAATTTCAAAAGTGCCTTCTTTTAATATTTTAAATATTAAACCTGAATTGTTTTTTGCAGTGAACATTGTATTATTATCAAAATAAACAAGGAAGTTGGAACTGGAGAACTTGAATCTTCCCGATGGTCTGTAGATATATAGCAGTGCATATTTTGAGGTATCAGTATAGCGAAGTTTTTTTACATCTTTACTGCTTACCTTTTCGAACAACCGGTTATCATCAGCGTTTAATTTTTTATGAAGCCAGATAGTATCATCCTGTATGGGCATATTGGCTATCTTATCTGCATAACCTTTAAAAGAATAATAATTTTCGGTAACGCTTTGTATCACAAAAACCAGTTTGTGATTCGATAAAAATTTCAGCTCATCGCTCATTTTAGCATTGCCAGAGATATATTTAGAAACAGATTCGCAATCGCTTTTCCACACTGTATTCCATATAGAAAAATCACCGTTAGTAAGATCAGTTTCTTTATCATAGTTTCCTTTTCTTTCTATTTCAATAATATGATTGCTGTTTTTTGGGTACGCATAAAATATGCCGTCGTGCACATCTTTGCAGTTGGCTACCACCTGGCAATTGGCGGCAAAAGGAACGTATGATATGAGAAATACAATAGAAGTAACTATGGCTTTTACCAACGTATTCATGTTTATAGATTGAAAGTAAATTAATGCAATGTTTGATTAAAACTGTATGGGAAGCTTACGGTATAAACATGTTATTCCTCTCTTCTGCCAAAAGTAAATGCATGAGAAATTCTGAAAGCAAATACATTGGTGGCAAAATCTCCAAAAGTATGTTCGTAGCGAAGTGCGATGTTAAATTGTATTTTTCCGCCGGGCTCAAATAAATAGCCAATGCCAACACCAGCCATCGGTCCTGCTATCTTTTCATAAAGCTGATTTCCATTAGCATCTATAATTTCTCCGCCAAGTGAATCATACCTTTCTATACTGGTTGCACCAAAGCAATAACCCGCATTAGGTTCTACATATAAGCCGGTACCTGTATGATTTATAGTATAGCGGTAGCCCAGCAAAACGGGCACCAATGCTGCATCCTGATCATTATTATCTTTAAAATATTGAAGGCCGCCTTCCAGTGTTAAATAATTGGCATCAGTTACGTGAAAACTGAAATTTAAAAAGCCACCAAATCCGGTTGATTTAAAATTTTTCATAGTAATATGTGCTACTTCTATTTGGGCTTTGCTTACAGCCGCACATATAAGCATGCATAACAGCATCAATGATTTTTTGGAAAACATAAACTTTTGTTTTGGTAAAACTTTTATTGAAGATATAATATTGAACAATAAAAACAAAGTGCTTTACTTAATAATGCGCTTTCATTCTCAACTCACAAATTCATAATTCTTGAGTAATTTCATGCCATGCGCGAAGCAAGGTTTATAAAGAAGAATGTAGATAAGTGGACTAAGTTTCAGCATTTGGAAACTGAAGACCCGGATGAACTTGCTGAAAGATTTATAACCTTGCTGGACGATCTTTCTTATGCAAAAACTTTTTACCCGCAAAGCAAGGTAACACGCTGGATCAATGGCATTGCCGCAGGCATTTACCAAAGTATTTATCAAAATAAAAAAAATAAATATTCCCGCATCTGGCTCTTTTGGAAATATGAGCTACCGCTGCTTTTTAGAAAGTACCACAAAGTATTTTTGTTTACACTTTTGCTTTTCATAACCTTTGTTTCTATAGGCGTTTTATCTTCTGTTTCAGATCCTGATTATGCCGCCAATTTTTTTAATCATAAAGTACAATCCGGTTATTATGATGATACCATAAGCCGCATACAGCGCGGCGATCCGTTTGGGATTTATAAAGATGCCAATCCATTCTCTATGTTTGTGCACATAGCTTATAACAATATAAGTGTAGCCTTTCGTTGCGTAATTTTCGGCGTATTGTTTGGCATCGGTACTATACTTATTATGTGGACGAACGGGCTCATGCTGGGCTGCTTTCAATACATATTTTTTTCGCAGGGATTGGGCTGGCAGTCGGTGCTGGTGATATGGATACATGGCACTATTGAAATATCATCCATTGTTATTGCAAGCTGCGCAGGCATTATACTTGGCTTTGGCTGGCTGCTGCCGGGCACGCATACACGCAGGCAATCTTTTTTGCGAGCCGCAAAAGATGCCATGAAGATTTGCATAAGCCTTATACCTTTTTTTATTATAGCCGCTTTTTTTGAAAGCTATGTTACACACCTTATGAGCAATACTTTTCAAAAAGACTCGCACGATATTGGCCTGCCGGTGCCCGTAAGCATAGTTATACTTGCCGGTTCTTTCTTTTTAATTTTGTGGTATTTTGTTTTGTATCCCATTCGGCTGCATAAATGCGGAGTGATGCTGTCAGATAAAAAAATTATCAAGAACGGAACCATCTATGATCTGTAAGTTGCTGCGGTTTTTTTTTATCATTATCATCATTTTTTTTATAAAAGAATATTCTTTTGCACAGGTAAAAGATCCTGCAGCAATAACAGATTCAGCGGTGGCTGATTCCTCTGAAACGCACGGTATGGCTGACTCTGCGGGCTTTTTAAGTAATGATAATACATCAGATACAATTATAACGCAGGCTATTTTTAAAAATGATGAAGATTCAATTTTAAAGTGGAGAAAAGGAAGGGAATTTAATTATATGGTATACTTAGATAGCATGTTGAAGAAAAGAAAAGACCTGCGTCAGGATACAATGGATGTTGTAAGTGGCTCGCTTACAAAAAACAAATCAGGTATATCATCATCGAACAGCAATAGCAGCTCCGGCATTTTTTTAAACAGCCCCGCAGTGAAGGTTTTCTTTTGGGCACTGGCTATATTTTTTATACTTTTTATTGTGTATAAATTATTTTTCAAAAGTGATTTTTTTGCAAGGCAAAAAAAAATAAGAGAAGATGCAGTGCCGGAAGAGCCTGAAAAACTTAATGAATTTTCTGAATTTTATTCTTTAGTAAATGATGCAGAAAAAAATAATGACTACAATCTTGCCATAAGATACTTATACCTGCAATGCCTCAGGCGGCTTGCCGAAAAAGAAGTGATTGTTTTTATGCAGGATAAAACTAATTATGATTATGTGCGGGAGCTTGCCGGCAGGGAGTTTCAGCCGCAGTTCACACAGCTTACTAATAATTATGAACGTGCGTGGTATGGAAAATTTGTAATAGAAAAAAATGTTTACCAGGCAATAAAAGAGAGGTTTATAGCATTTAATAAAACCATATAAATTTTTTGAAGAAAAATAATATTTATATAATTTTTACTGCAGTTTTATGGCTTGCTGCTTGTACCCGGCAAGACCTTGTGCTTCCCTCTCTCAGCGAAACCTACCGCAAAACAGACAGGCAGCCATTTGGCTCCTACATTGCGTATAAAGAATTTAAACGTTTGTATGATAACCGTTATATCGAAACCGTGAGTGACCCTTTTGATGTGGAATGGAATTCAATTAAAAATTATGAAGAAGAAAAGAAATACTCTTTATATTTTTTAATAACAAAAAACCTTGTGCTGAACTACAGTGAAGTGAACGCTTTTATAGATTATGTAAAAGCTGGCAATGATCTTTTTATTGCCGCAGACTACGTGGATACACGATTGCTTGATAACCTGAACTGCAATACCCAAAGGGATTCAGAGATCATTAACGAAACAAAGGGACTGATGCGGCAAACAAAGGTTAGCATGTATTTTGGCAATGATTTTAAGCCGCCTGTCTACAACTATTATTATTATCCTTTCCTTAATTCTATTACTGATTATGATACATCTTTTGCAAGAGTGCTTGGCGTAAATGATAACAATGAAGCCAACTACGTCATCTTATTTCAGGGCAAAGGGCGCATCTATCTTGATGTTGCGCCGCGTGCTTTCAGCAATTATTTTTTATTAACAGGAGATAATCATAAGTATATTGATAATGTTATCTCTTACCTGCGGCCAGACCCGCAAAATATTTATTGGGATGAATATTATAAAAACACCAGCCCTTCCAGAAGAAGCAATGATAATAGTAAGCCGGTCGATAATTTTTCATCGCTGGCGGTGATAAAGCAACACCCGCCGCTGCTTTGGGCTTTCTGGCTGGGCATTGCAGGCATGCTCCTGTTTATTTTATTTAATATAAAAAGAAAGCAAAGAGTTATAGCAATTGTTCCTCCAAATGTAAACACCACTGTTACCTTCACTGAAACCGTAGGGCGTTTGTACCTTCAGAAAAAAGATAATAGCCACATTGCAGAAAAAATGATCACCTACTTTTATGAGCATTTGCGTAACAAATATTTTATAAGCACAGAAATAATCAGTGAAGAATTTATAAAAACTGTTTCAAGAAAAAGCGGTGTAGCAGAAGAACAAGCCATACATTTATTTTCAGTGATACAATATGCTCAATCAGGCCAGGATATATCAGACGATGAGCTTACGACGCTTAATAAAGCAATTGAAAATTTTTATAAAAACCAAACATAATGGAAGAAAATATATATGAGCAAAGATTAAACCTTGATGCTTTAAACGCAGCAGTGGCGCGCATCCGCGCAGAAGTAAGCAAAGTGATAATAGGCCAGTATGATATGGTGAACATGCTGATGATCGGGCTGCTGTGCGATGGACATATTCTTATTGAAGGCGTGCCAGGCGTGGCCAAAACGCTTACAGCAAAGCTGATGGCGAAGATCATTGATGCAGGATTTTCACGCATACAATTTACACCCGATCTTATGCCGAGCGATGTATTAGGCACTTCTGTTTTTAACCCTAAAGAAGCAGATTTTCAATTTAAAAAAGGCCCCATATTCAGTAACATTATTTTGATAGACGAAATAAATCGTGCGCCTGCAAAAACACAGGCTGCTTTGTTTGAAGTGATGGAAGAGCGACAGGTAACTATTGACGGAACAACGCATTTAATGAGCTTTCCTTTCCTGGTTTTGGCTACACAAAATCCTATTGAGCAGGAAGGCACTTACAGGCTTCCGGAAGCACAATTAGACAGGTTTTTATTTAAAATAAATGTTACGTATCCATCGCTTGAAGAAGAAATAAATATTCTATTAAGTCAGCAAACTTCCAAGCAAAGCGCATTGCTTGAAGAGGTGCAAAAAATAATATCAATAGCGCAGATAGCTGAATTCAGAAGCATAATAAGCCAGGTATTGATTGATGCAAAACTGGTAGAATTTATAGCAAAAGTTGTAAACGAAACAAGAAGCACTCCGTCTTTATTCCTCGGTGCTTCGCCGCGGGCATCGCTTGCTATACTTCGGGCATCGAAAGCCAATGCAGCCATTAAAGGAAGAGATTTTGTAACGCCTGAAGATGTGGTGGAAATGGTAGTTCCGGTGCTAAGGCATAGAATAATTTTAACGCCGGAAAAAGAAATGGAAGGCATTACGGCAGATGAATTGATTAAGAACATCACTGCTAATATTGAAATACCGAGATAGTTTTTTTGAAAACATTTTATACATATTTCACTGATCTTTTTATAGGCCAGCGCTTTTACATAAGCCTGCTCGCATGCATTGCTTTGTTCATCATCGCCTTTTATTTTCCGGCATTTACCATCATTGCTACAGTTGCTTTCTTCATTTTTATCATTTTATTTTTGGCTGATTATTCCTTTTTATTTTTCACAAAAAAATTTATTTATGCTCACAGAGCATCTTCAGAAAGGCTAAGCAATGGAGATGAAAATAAATTTGAGATAACAATAAAAAATCCATTTCCTTTTTCTGTTAATGCAGAAATAATTGATGAATTGCCTGAGCAATTTCAGGAGCGCAAATGGAAAAAGCGGGTAACATTAAAAGCCGGACAGCGAAAAAAAATACAATATTTTTTGCGGCCAATGCAAAGAGGTGAATATTATTTCGGCAACATTCATTTGTTTGCCACTTCGCCATTGCAGTTAGTAATAAGAAGGTTTACAACAGAAGCTTCGGAAACCATTCATGTGTATCCATCTTTTACACAATTGTACAAATATGAACTGCTTTCCAATGCAACTATACAGAGCTCCGGCGGAAGCCGGCGAATGCGTAAGATAGGCCAGAGCATGGAGTTTGAGCAGATAAAAGAATATGTAACCGGCGATGATATACGAACGCTAAACTGGAAAGCTTCAGCCAGAAAAGGCGGCCTGATGGTAAACAATTTTATTGATGAAAAATCGCAGCAGGTATATTGTATTATTGATAAAGGCCGTCTTATGAAAATGCCTTTTGCAGGATTATCTCTTTTGGATTATGCCATAAATAGCTGTTTGATATTAAGTAATATTTGTTTAAGAAAACATGATAAAGTAGGGGTGATCACTTTTTCAAATGCAATAGGAAGCGTGCTGGCAGCGGATAAGAAGCCGGTACAAAAAGAAAATATACTGCAGCTTCTTTATAATCAAAAGACTGATTTTCTTGAAAGTGATTTTGAAATGTTGTACATGCAGATAAGAAACAAAGTAAAGCACCGCAGCTTACTTATTTTATTTACCAATTTTGAATCCATGTCGGGCCTCAACAGGCAAATGGATTATTTACGTTCTATGGCAAGCTATCATTTGCTGCTGGTTGTTTTTTTTGAAAATACAGAGCTTAAAAAATTAACTAAAACAACTGCCAGCTCTGTTGAAGATATTTATATAAAAACAGTTGCAGAAAAATTTGCCTTCGAAAAAAGACTGGTAGCTAAAGAGCTGCAGAAATACGGAATTTTATCGTTGTTGACTTCGCCGGAAAACCTAACTATACATACGATTAACAAGTATCTTGAAATAAAAACACGCCAGGCCATTTAATAATGTGTAATGACTGAAAATAATTTTGAAGAAGGAAGGATGCTTCTTATAAACAAGCCTTTGCACTGGACATCTTTTGATGTGGTAAAAAAGATACGTAATGTAATTCAGATAAGAAAAGTGGGACATGCAGGCACGCTAGATCCTTTGGCTACAGGGCTTTTGATTGTTTGCACAGGAAAATTTACCAAAAAAATAAATGAGTTTATGGCGCAGGAAAAAGAATATACAGGCACCATAATGCTCGGCGCTGTGACGCCTACTTTTGATCTTGAAAGTGAGCCTGAAAATTATAAGCCTTATCAACACCTATCAGAAGATTTAATTATTGATACTGCAAAAAAACTCACCGGCGAGCTAATGCAAGTTCCGCCCATACATTCTGCAATAAAACAAAAAGGGCAACCAGTTTACCTGCTTGCGCGTAAAGGGGTTGATGTAAAAATGGAGCCAAGAAAAGTTACCATTTATGAGTTTGCAATCACAAAAATTTCCCTTCCTGAAATATCTTTTAAAGTGATCTGTACAACAGGTACGTACATACGAAGCCTGGCAAATGATTTTGGAGTTTTATTGGGCTGTGGCGCATACCTCAGTAGCCTTTGCCGCACACGCATTGGCCATTTTACACTCGATAATTCATTAACGATAGATGAATTTATTGCTTCGTTAAAGCAGTAATTAGTTTATAAAAAATGATCTGCTGTTTTATGTAAAGAATATTTTAAGCTGCTTGATTGCAACGAAAGAATACTTTTACATTGTCTAATTGTTTATGATTCAAAAGTTATTTTTTACCGCAATTTTTATAGTGTGTTGTTGGTGTGACTTACAGGCTCAAACCTGCACCACGCTTGGACAAACGCCTTCTACAGCTTTCCCTGTATGCGGTACAAGCACTTTCAGCGACAGCACTGTGCCGGTTTGCACGAACAGCGCTATTCCTGTACCGGGCTGCTCGGGCACCGGAGCACTGTATGCTGATAAAAACCCTTTCTGGTACAGGTTTACCTGCTTCAAGACTGGCACACTCGGGCTTTTAATAACTCCGAACAATTTAGGCGATGATTATGACTGGCAGCTGTTTGATATAACCGGCATCAGCAACTTAAATGAAGTTTATACAAATATTTCTTTATTTGTTGTAGGTAATTGGTCGGGCAGTGTTGGCTTAACCGGCGCTTCTGCAGGCGCAAAAAATAATATACAATGTGCCTCAGATCCCGCTGGCGGCGTACCTGCATTTAGTAAGAGTCCCGTATTGCAACAAGGGCATGTTTACCTGTTGTTGGTTAGCCATTTCGATGATTCGCAAAGTGGTTATAAATTATCTTTTGGAGGCGGCACTGCGGTTATAACCGATCCGCTGTTACCCGGTCTGGCAAAGGCTTCCGCATCTTGTGATGCTGCGCATATTTATATAAAAATAAATAAGCCGATAAAGTGTAGCAGCATTGCACCAGACGGAAGCGATTTTAATATATTGCCTGCCGCCGCTTCTGTTACAGCAGCCACTGGAATTGGATGCAGCAATTCATTTGATACTGATTCATTGATGCTTACCCTAAGCAATCCTTTGCCACCAGGCACTTATACAATCACCATCAAAAATGGTGATGA